>JBEICO010000014.1:0-16153 GCA_040383965.1 Francisellaceae bacterium | reverse complement strand
TTTAAGTAATCAACAAGCAACTTTTTTTGGATGCTATGTCTAATTTAAATGAAAGGTTTAATTGTTAAGTCAGGTTCACAAACCGGACATTTGGATCTTGCCAGGAATAGGACATCTCTATTTTGCTATAACATCCTTGAAGGAGTCAGGCACCATTATTTATTCAATCTTCCAAACATTGTAGGTCATCGAGTTGAATAGAAAAATGTTGGCTGATAAATTGTGTTTGCAATTTATAAATTTTCCGACTTATCTTCATTAAAATTTAAGTTTATAAATCCCCTGGTGTTTTTATAGGGAAAGCCCTGGTAGGCTAAATCTATCAATGAAGTAAACTACTTGCTCTGTAGAGTTTTTGGGAATCCACTCTTTATCGCAATATTCTCTTTTAAAGCATTAGCTATACAGCGCTAAATTTTTCCAGATATTAATGTTTTTTTGAGGAATGGGATAGGAATTCACTTATTTTTAAACGAGAATTGTGGGAGTTGGTTCAATACATATCAATCGGATCCACATCCAATGACCAGCGAATATTATTAATTTTTGGGTATGTGCTAATTTTCTCGATAAGTCCCGATAAGCATCTTTGCAGCTCAGATCTTTTGGTATTTTGAAATAATAATTGCGCGCGGTGTTTGCCGTTACGTCGTTCCATGGGGGCGGGAATGGGGCCTAATAATTGCATGGGAGAGTTATGGGGAGTTGTGGTTTGAGAAGATGTATTTTTTGTGGAGAATTGTGCTTTTAAAAAGCTTAAAAACTCTAAGGCCTCTTTGGGTTTATTGGATTCTGCACGCAGTAAAGCTTGATAACTATAGGGCGGCAAGTTTATAGATTTTCGTTCGGTTAATAATTTTCTAGAGAAACTAGGATAACCTTCTTCTAAGACTGCTTTTAATAAGGGATGTTCAGGATGGCAGGTTTGCAATACCACTTCTCCAGGCCGCTCGGCACGTCCTGATCGTCCAGCTACTTGTGTGATTAACTGCCCCATTTTTTCGGTACTTCGAAAATCCGTGCTAAATAACGCGTGATCTATATCTAAGATCGCAACTAAAGTAACATTGGGGAAATGATGACCTTTGGCTATCATTTGGGTGCCAAGTAGTATATGAGTCTCTCCAGAGTGAACGTCAGTTAATTTTTTCTGAAATTCGCCTTTTTTTCGGGTGGTATCACGATCAATTCGTGTAATAGTTTGCTGCGGGAAATGTTTATTCAAGGTTGCTTCCAAACGTTCCGTGCCAATACCGACAGGTTTTAAATCCTTGTGGTGACAAGCTGGGCATTCCGAAAATACAGGGCGAGAAACTTCACAATGATGACATTGCAATTGATTCGATTGATAATGAAAAGTCATGCGGGAGTCGCAGTTGTCACAATTGGCCATCCAGCCGCACGCAAAGCACATTAAAACAGGTGCAAACCCTCTGCGATTTAAAAACAATAACACTTGGCCATTTTTTTCAATATGTTCTCGCATTTTATGCAGTAACTGAGCAGATAATCCTTCTTCTAGTTTCTTATGTCGTATATCTAATACTTGTAAGGTTGGAAACGTAGCATTTCCAGCTCGATTGGGAAGGCTTAAATGCTGAAAACGATCTAAATGGCTATTGTTAAGACTTTCAAGTGAAGGAGTGGCAGATCCTAGCACTACGGGACAGTTTTCCAAGGAGCCTCTCATTATAATTAAGTCGCGGGCGTGATATCTAAAACCTTCTTGTTGCTTAAAAGACGGATCGTGTTCTTCATCAATAATAAAAATTCCAGGTGCTTTAAGCGGGACAAAGGAGGCCAAACGCGTGCCAATAATAATGGGGGCTTCGCCGGTTCTTGCTTTTTCCCAAGCTTCAAAACGTTTTTTCTCAGAAAGCGAAGAATGTAGCGTAGCGATAGGGACATTAAATCTTTTTTGAAAACGCTCTAGTAACTGTGGTGTTAATCCGATTTCTGGCACTAGGATCAAAGCTTGTTTTTGTTGTTGTAATGCTGCTTGAATCACCTGAATATAAACTTCCGTTTTACCACTTCCTGTCACACCCTCTAATAAAAAAGTTTTATACGAACCTATATTCTTGCAGATGAGATCCGCGGCAAGTTTTTGGGCTGCATTAAGGGATGGAACATGGATAGGAACATCGAAAGATTGACAGGTATTTATTTCAAGAGATAATTCTTTAATTTTTGAAGGTTTTGGACTTAAAGGAGCTTTTTTTTCTTTGGGCATTTTTCTTAGAAAAGTAGGAAGCGCTGCTTCAAAAACTTCACCCGGGCTTCCGTGGTAATACCGAGTTGTCCAAGCAATAAGATCCAAAAGAGCTTTAGGAAAAAGAGGCTCTTTATCTAATAATTGGTAAGCGTGTTTTAGCTTTTCAAGTGGATGATCGGATTGTTTTACCACTGCAACAATCATGCCAATTTTTTTTTGTTTTCCAAAGGGAACTAAGATCCGCATCCCTGGCAAAAATAAAGGATCATCTTCAACTAAGGTTAAGGGAGGAAGATAATCAAATACTTTATGTAATGGGACAGGAATGGCAACTTTTAGGATAGATCCTACACTCATTTAATCCGTCATTTCGAATTCTAGTACTTTCATATTATTGGATCCTACCCTTTCCTGACGCGGTTCAACCCGAACCATTGAACGTCGTAAAAACCGAACCGTTCGCCTTTCGGGTGAAAGGTCTCTTTGAAAGGATGTTTGCTCTCGATCTAAACGGCTAGCTGTAGTCTCCTCAAACAACCGGAAGGCTTCTTCTGTACTACGCCGCCGTGTAGACAATCCTTTGATTTCAATTGTTTTTTCAAAATTTCCCAGTCGAATATTAAGAATGGCGCCTATCTCAATTTCTCGACTTGGTTTAGTGCGTTCACCATTATAATAAACTTGGCCGCGTTCTACGGCGACTCTTGCTATGGCGCGTGTTTTAAAAAACCTTGCAGCCCATAGCCACTTATCTAACCTTACTTTTAATATGCGTTCTATTTCAGGTTCTTGAGATCCATCTTCATCCATGCATTCTTCAATAATAAACTGAACTTCCTGATCCATAGGGTATTCTTCTACTCTTTCCATATTCCTGTAGACTTACGAGCATAACAGAATGTTTGCTAATTGTCAGGCGTGATAGTTATGATGACTTGTGAGTAATCAAGACAAAGACTGGATCCCACATATTTTATCGATTGCAGAAGAAGCATCTATTGCCATTAATGATGTTCAGCAACGAAAAACGTATCAAATAAAATCAAAGTCAGATAATTCACCTGTCACTGAAGCAGATCTGTTAGCCCATCATATAATTGAAAAAGGACTTGCCTATCTTGATCCTGCTATACCTGTTATTTCAGAAGAAGGGGGATCCATTCCTTTTGAGGTACGCTCCCGTTGGCCACGATTTTGGTTAGTTGATCCTTTGGATGGTACTCGCGAATTCATTCGAGGAACGGGAGAGTTTACAGTCAATATTGCTCTAATTGAAAATCATACGCCAGTATTGGGCGTTATTGCAGTCCCTAGGTTACACCAACAATATTGGGCAACGAAGGGAAGTAAGGAAGCTTATCGTCAAGATAAAGGCGAAGAGCCTTGCTTAATTCAGATCGCTTCGGTCGATCATCTTATTCGTATAGTTGCTAGTTATAGATTTGATCCTCTGGCCACGGAGTCTTTCCTAGCGCGACTCAAAAATTTTGGAGACTGCGAGCTAACATATTGTGGTAGCTCTCTAAAAATATGTTTGGTTGCGGACGGGAAAAGGGATCTTTATCCTCAAATAGGAAAAACCAGTGAATGGGATACCGCGGCCGGTCATTGTATTTTAGAAGCGGCTGGGGGCCAATTGATTAATTTTAAGGGTGAACCCCTAAGGTATAACGAGAGGATAAACCAAGAAAATCCTCCGTTTTATGCGCTTGGTGATCATAAGTTAGTTTCAATTTGCTGTGGATAAATCAGTATGACCTCTTTAATAAATATCACCTGTTAAAGCTAAGCAGGTCGCCGTAAGCAGCTTTAGACTTACATCAATAGAGGCAAATAACCATCTCACCTGTGGATAATTCTGTGAATAACTGGCCATTTTTATTTGCTTGCTAACCCAAGCCTTAAAACCAAAGTTATTCACAAGCTGTTTTTACCCCATTGATTTTCATAATAATTTAGTTATAAAGGTTTGCGCTCTGTGGATCTTTTACCCGACTAACATGGGTTGGATGACGGCTCTTTATCACATGTTTAGCTTGTTAATAACTTTTGTTATTCAGTCTAATAATTATTTGGAGATCTGATTAACTTAAAATAAAGCCTGCTGCTTTTGTGTCGTCAGTACTCATTAGTTCTTGTGGATAACTTTGTGGATACTTAATGCAGCAGCACTTCCAAGTCTTTTTTCATGGCATCTTGTTGATAAGGAGGCGAAAACAAAGCTTGAATTTGGCCTGCAGGATTGATTAATAATACGGTAGCGCTGTGATCAATCATTTTTGTCTTAACTTGTTTGCTATTGGGATCTTGCCAGTAATAAATGCCGCAGTCTTTACTCAGCGTTTGGATCATACTCTCATTTCCCGTTAGTCCAATGAAACTTGGATGAAATCGATCTAAGAATTTTCGGATGTGTTGTGGGGTATCACTTTTGGGATCAAGGCTAATAAAGGCCAATCGAAGCGGATTTTTATCTTTATTGTTTGGCAATATTTTCCATAATTCACTCATTACAGCCAGCGTTTTAGGGCAAGTATCGGGGCAATCGGCATATCCAAAAAAGAGTAGTGTCCAATGTCCGAGGAGTGAGTGATTCGTGAAGGGTTTTTCCTCTGTATCTATTAAAGAAAAGTTAATGATAGGTTTGCTTGGCGTTATTAACGTACTGGCAGATAAAACCACACTTGGTTTATTTGGAGTTTTTTCAAGTAAAGGATTCAAATTATACCAAAGCGCAAATAAGCCAGATATACCAAGGAGCAACGTAAAGACAGTGCGTTTCTTGTTCATGAAAAAATTCCCCACCCTAAAATTTGTACATAGTGATCAATCAGTAATGTAGTGAATAATAACAACAAATACACAATTGAGAAACTAAAAGTTCTAAGTGCAGTATGATTTGAATGGCTTTTATACAATACTACCATTTCAATTAAGAAAAAGCTGCCTAAGATTAATGCCGAAGCAAAGTAGATCACACCAGTCATATGGGTGGCAAAAGGAAGTAGGGAGATGACAAACAATAACAGGGTATATAGCATCATGTTCAATTTGGTAAAGGGGATCCCATGGGTGTTGGGAAGCATGGGTATATCAGCTTTTTGGTAATCATCTTTGCGATAAATGGCTAAGGCCCAAAAGTGGGGAGGAGTCCAAGTATAAATAATAAGAACCAATAAACAGGCAAAAGCACTGACCTCATTTGTAACTGCGGTCCAACCCAATAAAGGCGGCATGGCACCTGCCGCCCCCCCAATGACAATATTTTGTGGGGTGCGACGTTTTAGAAACAAGGTATAAAGTACAGCATAACCAAGAATGGTTGTCAGGGTAAGCAATGCTGTGAGAGCATTCACGAAAATGAATAAAAAGAGTAAGCCACTAATGCCAAGTACACTGGCAAAAATCATGGCATTTTGAACAGATATTCGTTTACTGGCAATGGGCCTGTGTGAAGTGCGAGTCATTTTCAGATCAATATGACGATCGACTAAATGATTAACGACAGCAGCAGATCCTCCCGCGAATGCAATGCCCAAAGTACCAAACACCATAATATCCCACGGTACCCAAGTTTGGGTAGCCAAATGCATACCTACCCACGTGGTAACCAACATCACTAGAATAACTTTAGGCTTACACAAACTGAAATAATCTTGAATTAAACTAGGACTAAAATTGTTTCTTAGCATCATTTGTACTCACGCACTGTCATTCCCGCGAAAGCGGAAATCTAGGTTTTTTGAAAACAGAAAATAATTGAGAGTTATGACAGCTAACAATAATAAAGCCCCAACTGCATTATGACCAATTGCAACTGGCAAAGGCAATAGCAAAAGCACATTCCCAATCCCAAGTGAAATTTGTACTATCAAAAGAAATGCGATAATTATTCCTAAAACACGAATTTTAGGCGCGAGTTTTTGAGAAAAACTAAGATAAGATAGCCAAACTAAGATGGATGTTGTTAGTAAAGCCCCGTATCGATGAACCATATGGATAGTCATCCGCGCAGGACCACTTAGCGGTTCCCCCAAGCTGCCGGTAACGCCGGCGGATGTTAAATTAAAGGCTGTATTGAAATCCGTTTGAAAAGGCTGTGCTTGGCAAAAGGGAAAATCTAAGCATACGAGGGCGGCATAATTAGCACTTACCCATCCTCCTAAAAATAATTGTAAGATTAAAATCAGCAATCCACACATTGCCCAAAATCGCATGCTTTTAAAATGTGCATTTTTAAAGGTAGAGAGAGAGAGAGGATTTAAATATGGATTTAATTTAAGCGTAACCCACCATAGCAGTGACAAAGTGGTGAATCCTCCCAAGAGATGTGCCATGACAACCACGGGATACAATTTTAAGGTGACCGTCCACATGCCTAATAGGGCTTGAAACATAACAAGTAACACCAAAAATAGCGGCAATATAATGGGTTGCGTTTTAACCTGTCTATTACGAAGGGAAAAAATAAATAACATGCCAATGACTATTCCTAAAAAGCCGGCAACATAACGATGGATCATTTCTGTCCAGGCTTTAGAAGCGACAAAGCTAGGAGAAATAGAGCGTAGATTTTCTGAAACTAGCCA
The DNA here is from genome assembly GCA_040383965.1 of Francisellaceae bacterium. Lineage (GTDB taxonomy): Bacteria > Pseudomonadota > Gammaproteobacteria > UBA6186 > Azoamicaceae > CADEGZ01. Next base: position 9,349 of record JBEICO010000014.1, on the reverse strand, counting down.
ATGCCCATAGCATCCTGGCCAGTCTGGACAACCTAGGCCCGCGTCCGTTAGGCGCGTATAAGCCCCGAGTACAAGAACTAAAAAAGTTAAGCCAGTTGCAAATAATGCCAATCTAAAACAAAGTTTGGATTTATGTTTAGGTTCAATATTAGCCAACATGAGAAAGCCTAAGGAGTCTTTTAAGATCTTTTAAGATCCCAAGTGGATCGGCCGGGCTCGGGTATTGCATCATTAGCCACCCTCGAGGATCGATAATGGCAATATCGCCTGGTTTTAAAATAGGAATAAGCGGTGCAGGTATTCCGCGATACTCTACCCTCGGTTGCTCTTTTCCAGTGGCTGTCTGAATTTGTTTTAAAGTAGCAAGGGAAGTCTCACACTGCGTGTCGCACTTTGTGGGACTTACATATATCAACTGCCATTTGCCTAAATATTCTGTTTTGAAAAAGGGCAGGGTTTGCGAATCTATGGGTGGTGAGAGGATCTGTCCCTTCTCCACGGTTTTAAACTGCAAATGTTCACGATAAAGATATAGTGTGGCAGCTATCAATGAGGGTCCAACAAATACCAGCATTAATAACCAGAGGGTTATTTTATTATGTTTAGCTGATGAACTGTTTTTTGCCATAGGTCGATCGTTTTAAATTAATAACTAGAAAATAAATAAAAACCGCCAATGCCATGGTAAACCATTGTATGGCATATCCCAAGTGGCGTTCTGCTTTCATGTTAAAGGTAATGGGATCTATATTAAATCCCAAAGGATCTTTAGGGCTCAGTTGCAGAATAAAAGGATAGAGTTGTTCTGAAAATGCTGCAGCCAGGCTCGTAAAATCTATACGTGGTATTCGTAGCGGCCACTTATGGAGTTCTATGAGTGTTTCTTTGAGTTGTAGACCAGCAGCAGTTTGATTAATAGTGCCCATCAATGTTTGTTGTCCCAATAGGGGGGGGATCTGGGGCAAATTTTTTCGATTTTCTCCAACAGGGATCCATCCTCTATCCACTAAGAGAATTTTGGGGTTGTCTTGTAGTAGAAAAGGCGTTATCACATGATATCCCGCCTTACCCTGATAGATTTGATTATCGAGTAAAATTTGTTGCTCGTTTAGAAAGGTCCCCGTCACCTTTAATTGTCTATAGCGAACTTTATCAATTTCAACTTCATTTTCCAGAAATCCTGTCTCACTTGCAGGTGGGGGGGTTCCTAATTCCAGCACTTTCTCACTCAATCTACTTTCCAGTTTATTTTCCAAGACCCTTTTCTCATCTGCCCTCTCTAATTGCCAAAATCCTAGATAGACTAAAAGCGGTAGGAACAGTAAAGTAGTCAGGCTGGACATTAAGCCGGGGGTAAATGTCCATTGGCCAAATCTTAAGGTGGGTTGTTTCATGAGTATTACTTCTTTTGCGACCGTATTTATATTTGTCATGATACTGCTAATTCTCTGTAGTTTGGGAGCGGCTTTGTATTATTTAGTGAAAGACCAAGGCAGAACACAAAGTACAGTCAGGGCACTATCTATTAGAATTATATTATCTTTTAGTTTGTTTATTGCACTTTTTGCAGCTTTTGCGATGGGATGGATTGCTCCGCATTCTTTGTTTGGCAATTAATATACTACGAGGTGAATTTGAATATCACCTCGTATGATTAAAGTTTACTATGATGCTTTTACTCGAGGAGCGTTAATTAACGGTTCTCCATTCTCTTTCATCTTAGAAGAAGCACTTAAGCTATTCATTTGATAGTTATATTGAAAGCACATAGCTTGATTAATGGCTAAAAGGCTTTTAGCTGCCATGTCAACCATAATTTCTTCTTGAACAGCGAAGGGCAATGTAAAATAAATTTGTCCATAGCCCGCAGAACAGTTGACTCCGCCATAGCCTGGTTTTAGAGTGCTTGCAAATGCGATTTCTGCTCCCTTAATATCTTTAAAGGCATCTATAAGTTTATAGGCCACATCGCTAGAAAATCCTCTTTGATCAAGATAATCCCAATTATTTTCATTAAAAAAAAGAGTAATATCTTCTTTTATATTTTGGCTTGTATTACAAATATCATAAATTTGATCAATCATTTTGTTACTCCTCAATTAGTGCATATACTTGGTTGTAATATTGCTAACTTCTTCACAATACCAAATAAAACCTAAAAAGTAAACTAGTTAACTTATAATTATTTGGGATGTTACACGCAAGAAAAGTGGAGGTTTGAACTTTACAGCCAATACACCAATACAAACAACATCAGCCACACCACATCGACAAAATGCCAATACCACGCCGTGGCTTCAAAGCCAAAGTGTTTTTCAGGGGTAAAATGGCCGCGGAAACAACGGAACAGCATGACTATCAACATGAGAGTTCCAATGGTGACATGGGCGCCGTGAAAACCAGTTAGCATATAGAAAGTGGTGCCATATATACCTGAATTTAATTTAAGTCCCATTTCCGTGTAAGCATGGTGATATTCATAAGCTTGAAAGGAGATAAACAACAAACCTAACAAAATAGTTGCGAAGAGTCCTAGTTTTAAGAGAGCACGGTGATTATTTTTAAGCGCATGATGAGCAACGGTAATGGTAGCACCTGAGGTTAATAAAATTAGCGTATTAATGGCTGGGATCCCCCAAGCACCCATCGCTTCTTTGGGGCCGATAAATTTATTGGGATCCGGATTTTTTAAAAGGGGCCAAACCGCTTGAAAGTGATCCCACAGTAAAACATGGGTTGACGGTTTGGCGCCAATGCCACCCATCCAGGGAATTACAAAATGCCGGGCATAAAAGAGTGCTCCAAAAAAGGCTGCAAAGAACATGATTTCGGAGAAAATAAACCACACCATGCCCCATCGAAAAGAGCGATCCATTTGCGAGCTGTATAATCCTTTGCCACTTTCTTTAATGACGGATCCAAACCAACCAAACATCATAAAGGCTATGATTAAATTACCGGTTAAAAACACCATCCAACCATAGGTATCTTCGTGTAAAATATTCACAATGCCAATCACAGTGGTGGAAAGTCCAAGGGTTGCAATAATAGGCCAATAGCTTTGAGGGGGGACGTAATAAGGTTCGTATTTATCGGTCACGTTCCACTCTCCTTTACGCGCGCGGTTACATCAAATAAAGTATAGGATAGGGTTAAGCGGTGGATATCCTCTGGAATTTCAGGATCCAACCAGAATCGCAAGGGTAAATCCATGGCTTCACCGGGCTCTAAAGTCTGCTGATTAAAACAAAAGCACTCTAATTTCTTAAGATGCTTTGCAACATGACCTGGGCTGATACTGGGAATGGCTTGGATAATCATTTTCTTTTGGGTTAAATTTTTAACATGATAAGAAGTATGGGTTAACTCACCAGGGATGACTTGCAGCGCTGTGTGTTGTGGCGTGAATTCACAGGCCAACTGCTGATTGCGATTTGTATCAAATTCAACCACGATTCTTCTTTGGTCTTTATTAAGATTTGAATTTTCAATTTTGTAACGGGTAAATTTCTCAGGATGTTTTAGATCTATTTTACCATTTAACCCTGTTACTTGGCAGAAAACGTTATAAAGGGGGATTAATGCAAACGTAAAACCAAACATCAATACAGCAACAACGGTAAGTATTCTAACGAGAGATTTAGTCGGTTTTCCCATTAAAGCACTCTAGGTGGGGTTGAAAAACTGTGATAGGGAGGAGGTGAAGGAAGCGTCCATTCCAGGCCATGCGCACCTTCCCATACTTTTGCGGGAGCTCTTTCACCACCACGAATGGTTCTAATTACTATAAATACAAAGAAGATTTGGGAGGCTCCAAATACAAAGCCTCCAATACTGGCAATGCGGTTAAAATCTGCGAATTCCAAAGCATAATCTGGGATCCGTCTGGGCATTCCTGCTAATCCTAAAAAATGCATGGGAAAAAATAACACATTTAAAGAAATAGCCGATAACCAGAAATGGGTTTTTCCTAAAATTTCACTGTAATAGTGTCCTGTCCATTTAGGAAGCCAATAATATGTGGCTGCAATAATACCAAATATAGCACCTGGAACTAAGACATAATGAAAATGCGCTACCACAAAATAAGTATCATGATATTGGTAGTCTGCAGGAACCATGGCAAGCATTAGCCCTGAAAAACCGCCTACGGTAAACATAATAATAAATCCTAATGCAAACAGCATGGGGGTTTCAAAGGTAAGGGATCCCTTAAACATGGTTGCAACCCAATTAAAAACTTTAACGCCGGTGGGCACTGCTATCAGCATTGTTGCTAACATAAAGTAAATTTCACCGATAACGGGCATGCCTGTGGTAAACATATGGTGAGCCCAAACCAGAAAAGACAATAAGGCGATAGAAGCTGTGGCGTATACCATGGAAGTATATCCAAAAATGCGTTTTCGACTAAAAGTAGGGAGAATTTCAGACATGATCCCAAAGCTTGGCAGGATCATAATATAAACTTCGGGATGACCAAAAAACCAAAAGATATGTTGAAACATTACGGGATCCCCGCCACCAGCCGCATTAAAAAAGCTTGTACCAAAGTTTCTGTCCATTAACATCATCGTAACGGCACCGGCTAATACAGGCATAACCGCTATCAACAAGAAAGCAGTAATTAACCAAGTCCAAACAAAGATGGGCATTTTCATCAATGTCATGCCGGGGGCACGCAAGTTTAAAATGGTTGCAATCACATTGATTGCTCCCATGATGGAAGAAATTCCCATCAAATGCACTGCAAAAATAAAGAAGTCTGTGCTTTTAGGCCCATATATGGTGGACAGAGGGGCATAAAATGTCCAGCCAAAATCAGGCGCAGGTCCTTTCATCAAAAGGGTGCTTAACAGTATAGAAAACGCGCAAGGTAATAGCCAAAAAGATAAATTATTCATTCTGGGGAGTGCCATATCGGGGGCACCAATCATGATAGGGATCATCCAATTTGCCAATCCGACAAACCCAGGCATGACTGCGCCAAATACCATGATAAGTCCATGCAAAGTTGTCAATTGATTAAAAAAACCCGGTTCAAAAAATTGTAAGCCTGGTTTGAACAATTCAGCGCGAATGCACATCGCCATACTGCCGCCAATAATGAACATTATTAAACTAAACCATAAATATAAGGTTCCAATATCTTTATGATTGGTGGTTAATATCCAACGAGAGAATCCGTGTGCTGGACCATGGTGGTGATCAGAGTGAGACTGGTGGTTATCAAAGCTGGTGGTCATGGTATTGCCGTTCATGGGGTACTTCCTGGTGGGGTAGGATTTAGAGCAGACTTTTGTTTTACTAACCAATCTTTATATTCAGCCTCGGTTTTCACTTCTACAACGATAGGCATAAAGCCATGGAGAGCTCCACACAATTCTGCGCATTGTCCTCGATAGGTGCCAGGCTCTTCAATTTTGGCCCACGCTTCATTAATAAAACCTGGGATTGCATCGCGTTTAATCCCAAGAGCTGGAACCCACCAAGAGTGAATAACATCATTTGCAGTGGTTAAAAATCGAATTTTCTTTTTTTCGGGCACAACTAATGGGTTATCTACTTCTCTTAAATAATGAGGTCCTTTAATATCTCGGTTTTGGATCTGTTCTTGTGGGGTAGAAATACGACTGACAATACGCACGCCTTCTCCTAGATATTCGTATTCCCAGTACCATTGATGTCCAATTACTTTGATGGAAAGTTCAGAGTCGTTTTTGGTGTCATGCATTTTGATCAATAAACGAGCGGCAGGGACTGCCATCGCAATCAGAATGCAAAAGGGAATAAAAGTCCAAATAATTTCAACCAGGGTGTTTTCATGAAAATGTGCAGCGTTTGCCCCCCGCGATTTTCGATGCCAAATAATGGCATAGAACATAACGCTAAAGACGGCAGCACCGATGACCACGCAAATCCAAAAAATGGTCATATGTAGCGTGTGAATTCCTTGGCTAATTTCAGTGACGCCACGCGTCATATTGAATTTGTATTCCGCCCAAATAGGGGTACTGAAAATCAATAAAAAGCTGCAAACTAGAGCCCTTAATTGAGGGGATAGTAACATTCCAGTGTTCTTCCTTGTCTCTAAAAAATGGGAATGGTGATATAGCCTCATTGGAACTCGGATAATGTCTGTTCGTCAACTGAAATTTTAGAGCACACACAATAAGTTAACTAACACTATTATTGGTGCTCTCTAATTCTAAATAACACGGTTATTCGAACTTTTGGTAATACTCTCCGCTAAATAGGGGATTGATTTAAAAGCATTGAAAACGTACCATAACGATAATATTAATTCAGGTTTATATACATGAAAAAAGAAATTTTATTTGAGGCGTTTGAGAACAATAATTGGGGAACATTCAAGGCAGATCTTGCCAGCGGAGAAATTACTACTCAAGATCTAGAGACAGTTTTCTATGAAATAGATCCGCCGCCTTCATATTCCCCTTCTGTTTTTCATTCATCTTCTGATCTTGATCGTATTGCATTAGCTGGTGTTAAATTAAACATCTTAACAATTGCAGCTATTAAAGGCAGGACAGATATACTAGATTTATTATTCTCCCATGGAGTTAAAGTTAATCCGGCAAATAATGCCGCTTTACTATATGCTGCGCATTATGGCCAAACGGCAGCAGTAAAATTATTAATTGCTCAGGAAGCGAATATAAACTTTCTTGATCAACATGGTAACTCAGCTCTGGGACATGCTATATGCAACACTTCAATCGAAGATGATGAACTTGTTGAAATTGTAAAATTATTGTTAAGTGCAGGAGCAAACCCCTACTTGACTAATAATGGGAGTGAGTCGTCAGTAGAAAACGCAATTCGTTTTGTCAGGAGCGCAAAAGTTGTTTCCTTACTCGTAAATACAGATCAAAATTTATCTCAAATGAATCAACAAGCACTAATTGTGAGATCAAAAGCTTTAGCCCTTGCAACTTCGATTAGTAGTAGTAATTCTGAAGCAGACGCAGAATTGAAAGCAATAGTTGATGTGCTTTTAAAAGCTGGCGTCGATGTGAAAAGTAAATCTATGGGCTTAGCTTTATCAGAGGCTGCAGCAGCTGGAGATTTTCAACTTGTAGAAAAACTATTGAAACTCGGAGTAGATCCTAATCACTCTTCTGTGCTTGATGGTTCATTTACTCCATTAATGAAGGCTATGGTAGGTCGTCGTATAGGCGTTCCATTTGTATATGATTTAGTTTCGAGTACCTTAGCTCCGAGAATAGTACAAGATGGCGTCACATCCAACGTTTCTGAAATTGCAGATTTATCCATGCCTATTGGCGTGCCAGATGAGCACCGGGTAGCAATACTAGAAAGTAGGAAGCGTTACGAAAAACCTGGTCCTCATAAGGATGTCATTAAATTACTTTTGCAACACGGCGCAGTACCAGGACATCCCAAAGGGACAAATCAGAACAGGAATGCTATGTCACTTGCAGCAATCATGGAAGACCAAGAATTGATAAGCTTATTTAAGAGTTGTCAAAATGAGCTATCTCCAAGAACAGGTCCCGGTTCCTTTTTTGTTTATGATATTTTTGATCGAACTGGCATCTCTTTCTCAGAAATAAGTACAAGAACGATTACAAGACTTGCAGAAGGAGAGCAAGTTTTACATCGAGGAAATTTAGTCATTCATTGTGATATTCCAAAAGGTGTGCAAGTTAGGGTTATTGATGGGGACATAATTGTTCATGGAAATGTAAAAGAAGAAGTCAAAATTTTTGCATCTCCATTGCCTTTAGTAAGATTAAGGGGCGAATTTAGCTCGGTAATCGCTAACCATGCTATTAAATTAGAAAATGGTAATGTTACATTTGGTGGGCCTCAAGTTTTGACAGGAACAGGATATCCTGTAGGAAATCGAGTGATATTGGATGGTGTAGAGTTTATTGTACCCTATGTTCAAGAGGCTCCTCCATTATTGGGAGGAAAGGTTATTATTGATGGGAATATTGATGACACCACCGATGTTATTGCTTCTGATATAGTTATGGTTAATAACAAACGTATGACAACACCATCTCCTTATCATCTTGACCCAGATAGCGGTGAGTTGACTGAGAGTTATTTGTTTTTTATTAATTTGTTGCCACGCTCATCTTTTAGCCGTAGTTCAGAAACTCTGGAATTATATGACAATATGTTTGCCTTTGGAAAAATAGTCGAAATATTATCTAAAACAAATAAAGATAAGTTAAACGGGATGTTATATGATGCGGCCTTGTATGGAAAGATTGGTTATTTAAAGCTATTGTTGAGCAAAGAAGAAATTGATGTTAATTATAAACCAAAAAATCTTTTGCCTGGGTTTCCAGAAACACCGCTTGAAGCTGCACTTAGAAATGGTCATATGCAAGCTATGAATTTGCTACTTGCTGCTGGAGCAATGGCAGATAAAACAATGCCTGTTGCTGCGGGAGTAATGTCAGATAAAGCAATACCTGAAACTCCAGCGCCAGTTCTATTTAGCGTTGCTCGAAGTGGTATTTCTCATTCTTCTTTAGAAAGTGAAAAAAAGAGAGCAATAACTAATCATGAACTATTAATTCAAGCATTAAAAAAATGTAAAACAAAAAAAGATGGCGAGAATAATCCAGGGCCGGAACTTGCCTTAAGAAGGGCAGCGAAGGTGGGCATGTTAGATATTATAAAAACTTTAGTAGAGGTCGTCAAAGATCTCGATGTCAATCAACAAGGTCCTGAGTCTGGAAAAACTGCACTTGACTTTGCTAGAGAAAGCGATAACGATACTGTTGTCAATTTTTTAGAAAGTATTGGCGCCATCTCCGGAAAAAAATTAGTAATGTGAGTAGTTATTTTATTTTTTTTCACTCAGGTTTGTTATTCCCACAAAAACAGAAATTCAATTATTTTAATGTAAATTTTGGGGTTCCTGGACAGCGACTATTTCTTAAGGTACACCTAGTAAAAAATCTGGACTTTCAAGTAAACCCTAGCGTTTTTCCTTGAAACTCGAATAATGCCCGTTAGTCTACTGTGTAGCTGCAACCTTACAATTCCCATATATTTTTTGAACCATTTGTGGAGTAGGCAGTCTTATCCTTCAAAGCAGGATAATCCATCTGGCTGATGAGTCAACAAATTGACGGTGCGCTATCACTCAAGGAGTTTAATACAATGGCTAATAAAACAAAAGATAAAGATACATCGGTTGTTAATACTGTTAATCCCGGTAACTTTCAGGATAGTTGTCGCGTGACGCAGAGTAAAATTACCCTACAAGCTGCATGATAGTCAGTCTCAAAAAATAACACAAGTTTTTTATACCAGAAGTTAATAATTATCAGGTGATCGCGCT
>JBEICO010000013.1:0-16437 GCA_040383965.1 Francisellaceae bacterium | reverse complement strand
TAAGTATATGGCATGGTTTTTGGAATGTAGGATTATAACCTATCATGTTGATGGCATTAAGTCTTGTTGGGCTTAAAAGATATTCAAAATTGAATTAAAGCTTTGGCATGCATGTCAAACTACATCACCGGTAGGACACACATAACTCCAAGTCATGCCATTTATTTCTATCAATCTTAATATCATTTTCATATCTATTGGCCATATAAATAATAATGTCGGCAATCTGTAAAAAACGACTATGGTGAGAATGTGTGAAATAAATCGTATCTTTAAGCCTACCAAGTGGTTTGCCCAAATACATTCTCGTTTTACCCTCATGCTTAAATTGAGAAAAATCCAGTACTGATCTTGTTATTTCATCTTTTTCATAATCACCAAAGACTATTCCAATGTCATTATTTTTTTCAAGATAGTCGCAAAAATGCTCTAAAGCTAACATCAAGCCCAAATTATATTCTGGCGTAGGATAAGTATACTTTTTACGATGTTTATTCACATCAATAGAAACTATACGAATTGGTATTTTTTTGTCTATTAGAAAAGTGCTGATGTCTCGAAACAATTGGATTCTGTCAATCAATTTTCTATTTTTAAATTGATTCTTCCCTTGGAAGATATCAATACCATGCAATTCAGTTTCTCTTGTTAAAACACTAGTTCCAAAAAAATTATATTGAATTTTGGTAATTATACTTTCTAGATCTGTTAACTTGTCACTAGATATCAAGATTCCACCAATATAGAAATAAGGGAAATCGGCAGAATACTTATTCTCATCAAAGTAAATCAGATACATATTCATTTCCTCGATTTTTTATAACCTTAGTTTAATTTTTAAGTATAAGCTAACTAAAAAGTAATGAGCATAGTAACTTCATCTCGAAAACTATAGCCAACCCTACTCAGCATCTAAATATCGTCGAACTTCGCACAAGTCTATAACTTTTTCAGATAACATTCTTTCTATTGGTTTTTTTCCATTAAATAACGGATGGGAATTTGGACAGTGCACCCAATTGTCGGCAATGTTAGGATCTGGTAACAAAATTTGCAAGGCTTTATATATTCCAAAAATGTAGCTTAACCTTTCCAGGGTATCTGTACTTAAAAAAACATAGTTTGGATTATTTTTCCATTTATAAATTATTGACTCTTTGGTTAGCCCAAGTAATATTTGTTTTTCGGTATTATCGAGTCTCCAGGCATCACAAATATTAAAGAAAGTGCGTAAAGCTGAGCCTGCATAAGATTTTTGTTTTTCAGCTGGGATCCTATTCATGCCAAAATACTCCCCAAAAATTCAAAATAATATTTTATGACCATATCACAGAAAGTAACTACCTCACCACTTAACACTCAATATCTTATGTCTATTTTTAAGATCACAAATTGCCTTGAAAAGGAAGATATAAACCTCGTAGAATGTTGATGGTTTTAGTATTTATGCAGCGCTTGCTGCTTCCAAGGATAGTTATGGATTACGTGCAGTATCTGATTAACGGCATATCCGTCGGTGGGCTCTATGCCCTGATCGCAGTTGGGTACTCCATGGTGTTTGGGATCTTAAAATTCGTTAATTTTGCGCACGGCGACCTCTATATGTTAGGTGCATACTTAGTTATGAGTTTTGCTGCACTTACCCTACCCATGGGGTATGCCATTCCGCTTGGGATCCTGGTTTGCGCTTTAGTTTCTGTTTTCATTAATTATTTTGTTTACAGACCGATCAAAAACCAAAGCCGTTTGACACTACTCATTTCAGCGGTAGCCATTAGTCTCTTTCTTGAAAACATCATCCAACTCTTTTTCACCGGTGAAGCGCAGGCGTTTCCCTTTGCATTACCCGATGACATTATTATTCTACAAGATAAAATTGTGATCCGCGTGATGGATCTCTGGATTGTGTCTATTACCCTTTTGATGGCTTTCTTAACTTGGGCTTTTGTAAACAAAACCAAAGCAGGGCAAGGGATCCGAGCAGTTGCCAGTAACCGTACGGCTGCGTTAATAACTGGGATCCCCATTGATAAAATAGTCTCTCTTACTTTTTTCATTGGAGCTGTACTCGCCACCATAGCGGGAACACTTCAAGGCATGTCTACTAACCAATTAACACCTTTAATGGGGATTTCTGCTGGGCTTAAAGCATTTTCTGCAGCGGTTTTAGGGGGTGTAGGCAGCATTTGGGGATCCGTGATTGGTGGATTTATTCTTGGGCTTTCGGAGAGTACCTTAATTGGAATCGGATTCTCGACTTCTAAAGATGCTTTGGCCTTTATTTTCCTAATAGGGGTTTTATTAATTAGGCCAGAGGGCTTATTTGGGAAAAAACAATTACTTAAAATATAAAAAGGTTACATTATGTTCAGCTATCTTGTTTTACCTCTTAGCCTTTTTGGCATTGTGGCCATTGAAGCAATGGGTTTGCAATTGATTTTAGGGGGAGCCGGACTTCTGAGCTTGGGGCATACTGCGTTTTTTGCGATTGGTGGCTATGCATCGGGAGCCTTTGTAATGTATCTTGCTGGATCATTTGGTATTCAAAGTCCTACTTTATTACTGATGTCAGGGATGGTATTTTCCATGCTAATTTCAGCCATTGCAGCGCTTTTCATTGCTATTCCTTGCTTACGTCTTAGAGGAGATTATCTGGCAGTTGCTACCATGGGTTTTGGTCAAATTGTTGAAAATGTTCTAAACAATCTCTCACAATTCGGAGGAGCCAGTGGATTTACGAATATTCCACACCTTTCCAATATTTGGCTAATATGGGCTTTTGTTTTGATCATTGGTTTAAGCTTAAAAAGTTTCTACCAAACTGGGGTTGGTCATGCCATTTTGTGTTCACGAGACGATGAAATCGTAGCACGTTGTTTTGGGATTTCACCTGAAAAATCAAAACTGATTGCCTTTATCGTTGGTACGATGATTACGGGGTTAGCAGGTGCGCTGTATGTGCATACTTTTCAATTTATAAGCCCTGTTGCTGCAGGATTTCAAAAAAGCATTGAGATCCTGCTTGCGGTTGTTATTGGGGGCATGTTTTCGATATGGGGTGCTTTAATAGGCGCATTTATTCTGGTTCTTATCCCTGAATTCTTAAGATTTATACCCCATTATATCAATGGATGGATAGAAACGCTCTCCGCTGACGGAGATCTTGTTAATCGAATAGCCCCATTTATCACCGACTTTATGCAAAACAGCATGCTGATCTTCTCGATTATCGTTTTGTTTATCATTAAGAATAATCCTACTGGTATTAATTCATTGTTGCATTTTTTAAGAAGGGGAAAAAGTGAAGCCTATTCTTGAAATTAATGAGCTATCTGTATCCTATGGTTCCACTCAAGCTTTAAGAAACGTTTCTTTGAGAGTAGAGGAAGGTACCATTGTATCCTTAGTAGGTGCCAATGGCGCTGGTAAGAGCACTCTCATGAAAACAATTATAGGAATGGTTAAGCCCACTAAGGGTGACATTCATTTTAAATCCCTGAATATTCTAAAAATGACAAGTCACGAAATTATTAGGACTGGGATCAGTCTATCCCCAGAGGGAAGAGAAATCTTTACAGATATGACCGTGGCAGAGAATTTAGCATTGGGTGCCTATACTCGAAAATTAAAAGGTGCAAAATTAAATGATCGAATGGAAGCCATTTTTACTTATTTTCCAATCCTTAAAGAGCGACGTCAGCAAATGGGCATGACTCTATCCGGTGGAGAACAACAAATGTTAGCTATTAGTAGAGCTCTAATGACAGAACCAGAATTATTACTTTTGGATGAACCCAGCTTAGGTATTTCACCTCTGTTAACGGAAAAAATATTTGAAATTTTATGTGTTTTAAACCAGCAGGGTACCTCTATATTACTTGCTGAGCAAAACGCATATAGAGCGCTTGAGATATCTAGTAAGGGTTATGTATTAGAGTTAGGAAAAGTAGCTTTTGAAGATACATCGAGTCACTTATTAGTGAATGATGGTGTTCGACAAGCCTACTTAGGTGTTTAAGAATTGAAAAAGGAGCAATGATGATGAAAATAGGATTTAAAATTGCATGGATATTATTGTGCTCTCTTGTGTTTCATGGGTTTGCTCTTGCAACTCCAATACCCATTAAAGTTGGGGTTCTGCTTTCTCGCACGGGAGGTATGGCAGATATTGGTGCTGAAGGTGAACATGGTTTTAAACTGGCCATACAGGAATTAAAAGAAAAGCTTGAAAACGCTAATTATCGTGTCCAGTTTATTTTTGAAGATTCCCGCAGTTCGCCAGACTCCGCCGCAACTGCTATTAATAAATTAATTAAAAGCGATCATGTGGATGTTATTTTAGGAGATCTCACCAGCACCGCAACTTTAGCGGCAGCTCCCATTGCACAAAGTGCCAAAATACCCTTGCTCACCCCATCCTCGACTAGTGATAAAGTCACGCAAATTGGAGATTATATTTTTAGAGCTTGCTACATTGACAGCTTTCAAGGACTTGCCATGGCAAATTATGCTATTGATAATTTAAAGGCAAAGACAGCTATACTTTTAGTAGACATGGATATGGATCATAGTCGAGATGTGAGTAAAGTATTTGCTACCGAGTTTACAAGAAGGGGTGGAAAGCTCCTAAAAACAGTGACTTTTAGTGGAAGTCACGACACTTCGTACGTTCCCCAAATGACTGAACTTCGCAACCTTAAAGCAGATGTTATTTACGCGCCTGTGTATTACTCAAAGATGGGCGTGATTTTTAAACAAGCTAAGTCTTTCCAAATTAAATCACAAATACTAGGAACCGATGCTTGGGACAGCCCACAGCTGTTCAAATTAGCTTCCGGAACAACAGAGGGTGCTATATTAACAGATCCATTTTCTTATCAAAATCCTGATCAGAATGTACAACGCTTTAGGACAATATTTAAATCCAGATATAAGGTTGAACCTAGCTCTTACGGCGCACTAGCTTACGATTCTGTTTTTATCTTGATAGATGCGCTATCAAAAATACAATGGCCCGTAGCGAATGGACAACTTTCGAAAGAAATCCGGGACCAGTTGGCTAAAACGAATGGGATTGAAGGTGTCACTGGAAAAATTACCTTAGATCAAGATCGCAATGTGACGAAGCCTGATATCGTGATTCTAAAACTCACGAAAGATGGGTATATTTACCATGACACGTATTCGGGACAGAAATGAACGACTTGTTACAATTAAGTTCCGTTACCTTAAAATTTAGTGGGCTTACCGCACTCTCAGAGGTAACCTTGGGGTTCCCTCCTGCAGGGATCCATGGGATTATTGGTCCCAATGGTGCTGGAAAGTCCACTTTATTTAATTTGGTGACTGGGATCTATAAACCAAATTCAGGCAATATCCTGTTCGATGGCGTTGCATTAAATACTTTAGAAACCAGTGAAATTGTTCGACTTGGCATTGCGCGTACTTTTCAAAACATCCGCCTGTTATCACATCTATCTGTATTAGATAATCTTTGCGTAGTTACCGCTGTTGAACGTGAAGGTACTTTTCTAGAAAGCTTCTTGCAACTTCCAAGCGCAAAAAAACTGGCTAAAAATATTATTGAAAGAGCTAAAGCAGTATTAGAACTGGTGGGTCTTGCCAAAGCAAGTAAACGTTATCCCACTGCATTGCCCTATGGCGATCAAAGAAAACTTGAAATTGCGAGAGCTTTGATGCGAAACCCAAGGCTTTTATTGTTAGACGAGCCTGCAGCGGGTATGAATTCTGTGGAAAAGGAAACCGTCAATAAAATTTTAAGAAAAATTTTAGATCAGAAAATTACCGTAGTAGTCATTGAACACGACATGAAATTTATTATGAATTTGTGTGATCAGATCACGGTACTAAACCAGGGAAAAGTATGTGCCAGTGGCACTCCCACCGAGATCCAAAATAATCCACATGTCATTGAAATCTATCTTGGGAAAAATATGTTTAAATCCCCCTCATCCCCTCTTCGGTGACCTTCTCCCCAACAAGTGGGGAGAAGGAATAAAATTTTAGTTAATTATCTAAAATTTAATCACTTAGATAGTTTTTCAGTGGCGTCTTTTCGAATTAAAGCAGGTGCAGAAGTCGCAACCGTATTAGTTGTTGATGTCGATGTAGAAGTGCTACTGGTTAACCCTGCTGCCGCTTGATGAAGTAGAGGCGGATTTACACTTGGTACAAGCAGAGTAGGATCAGTGGCAGGCAACAATTGAAGCAAAGAGGTTGCGGCTGGGATCAAAGTGGTTTGTTGAAATTCAGAAAACAATCTTTCTCGGCGGAGTTGTTCAGCATCTAATTGATCTAAATTCGATCCTGCGGAATTTTGGGCTATATTTTCTAAAGCCGTTGTTTTAAAGGCTAATCCTAATGGGTACTGATCTTCCGGGATCCCTGTAAACTGCATGAGTCGAAAATTAGCAGGAAAGTACTGTTGTCCTGCCTTTGAATAAACACAAAAGAAATGGGCTTTAACAAGTGTCCCCGCCACAATTTCTAGCTCTTGTTTCAAATGACTCTGAATACCCGGAATATGATTGCTCCCACCAAAATCGAAAATAATACCTCCCGTTTCCGTAGCAACTTTCAAAATAGCTTTGGCCATACAACTCTCACGCTCAGCCCTTTTTGATTCTGCTACAGGTGATCCTAAGGGGATTTTATCGATGTCTTTTAAGTCTGTTAACACAAAGGGAACTTTAAAAAGGTTAGCAGCTGCCAATAACCAATAGATACTTCTATCATATTCAGCTTCTTCATCTGTATACCCTTTGCCTAAGTATCGGCTTCTGCCGAGGCTTATTTTTTCTTTTGCGCTAACTTTCATATCAACCAAGTTATGCCTAGGATCACCTTCAAAACATAAGGTAACTGGTAAAGTAGGATAAGTGTCTTTAAAAAACTTAAGAGATTTTTGGACTAAAACAGCAGGTAAATCATCCATATGACAACCTCGTACTGAAATAATTATTGTTGGTTTCATGATGCTCTCCTATTTTTTGATTTATAAAATTAAAGCTCTAATGCTGCCTTTTGTTTTTCAATTAAAGTTTGGATCCCTTTTTTGGCCAGATCTAACATGCCTTGCAGATCTTGAAGTTGGAAAGGGTCTTTTTCGGCTGTACCTTGCACTTCAATAAAAGAACCTTGATCCGTCATAACCACATTCAGATCTGTATCTGCTGTAGAATCTTCTTTGTAATCTAAATCTAATATGGGTAATCCTTTATAGATCCCCACAGAAATCGCCGCAATCATATACTTTAAAGGATTAGTACGGATCATGCCTTGTTTTTTAAGATGGTTAATAGCATCTACTAGGGCAACACATCCCCCAGTAATGCTGGCCGTTCTAGTACCCCCATCCGCCTGTAACACATCACAATCTATGACAATGGTATTTTCCCCTAATAAACTTAAATCCACCGCAGATCGCAATGCCCGACCAATTAACCGCTGGATCTCATAGGTACGCCCAGAAGGCCCACTGCGCGAATCCCGTTGCACTCGCTCTCCGGTTGAACGCGGCAACATCCCATATTCTGCCGTTATCCACCCTTGATTCGTTCCCTTCAAAAACTTCGGCACGCCTGCCGTCACACTCGCCGTGCATAACACTTTAGTGTCTCCATATTCAACCAGAACGGCGCCTTCGGCATGCTTCGTATAATGGCGGGTGAATCGGATCTCTCTTAATTCATCTCTGGAACGGGCGCTAGGTCTCATCATCACATTTTTCCTTTTTCATCTATTAATAAGGCAATACCCAATTGGGTTCTACGGCTTGCAACAATTGTCGAAACTCTTCTTGGATCTTCAATAAAATTTCTTTTGTATCTCCTTCGAATCGTAAAATTAAATTGGGTCCTGTATTTGAAGGCCTAACCAATCCAAATCCATCTTTAAAATCAACACGTAAACCATCAATGGTACTAATAGTTGCGTCATTAAATTTTGCCATTTGTATTAATTTTTCAACATTCATGAACTTACTCTTTTCTTCTACAGGCAAAACCAATTCTGGCGTATTCACACTATCTGGTAATAATGAAAAAAGATCCGCTGCTGTCATTAATCCTTTTGCTTTAGAAACAATCTCTAACATGCGAGCGCCCGCATACAGTGCATCGTCGAACCCATACCACCGATCCTTAAAAAACATATGCCCACTCATTTCTCCCGCCAATAATGCACCGCTTTCCGCGATTTTGGCCTTAATTAAGGAGTGACCGGTCTTCCACATTAAAGGAACACCTCCCATTTGTTCTATCATTAATGGAACATGTCGCGTACATTTAACATCAAAAATAACTTTCGCCTTAGGATGTTTCGCAATAATATCTTTCGCAAATAAAATTAATTGTCGATCCGGCCAAATAATTTTACCCGTATTATCGACCATTCCTAAGCGATCCCCATCCCCATCAAAAGCAAGACCTAAATCTGCCTCATGTGTTTTTACCGCTTTTATTAAATCAAGCAAATTTTCAGGTTGACCCGGATCGGGGTGATGATTTGGGAAATTTCCATCTACTTCACAATATAAAGGAATGACTTCACACCCTAATGTTTCGTACAATAACGGCGCCATACATCCAGCAACCCCATTACCACAGTCCACCACCACTTTTAAACGCTTGGGTAGACGAATATCTTCTTGGATCTTCTGAATATACGATCCGATAATAACATTCGCTGATTTTTGACCAGATCTCTGTAGGGTCGTGGTTAAGTTTTTATTTTGAATTTTGGCATAGAGCGCTAAAATGCCCTCACCATGCAAAGCTTTTCCCCCAATCATGATTTTTAACCCGTTATAATCTTTTGGATTATGGCTACCGGTTATCATCACTCCTGAAGGAATTTCCAAAAAATGCGTCGCAAAATATAAAATAGGGGTTGGAACCATACCAATATCCACCACATCACAACCTGTAGCTAATATTCCCTCTGCAAGTGCATTATTTAAAAGAGAACCTGATAAACGCCCATCTCGACCAACAACAACTGCTGTCTCACCTCTTTCTAAAACAAGTGTTCCAATAGCATTGCCAATTCCATACACCACATCCGGCGTTAAGGTATCTTTAACAACACCTCGAATATCATAAGCGCGAAAAATTTCTTTCGGTATAACACTTGGAATTATAAAATTTGACATTATTGGTGTCCTGTATGGCCAATTCCGCCTTCGCCACGAATAGAAGTTTGCTGAAATTCTGTTACAACTTCGAATTGTGCTTGGATAACAGGAACGATAATTAATTGCGCAATTCTATCCCCTGGCTGCACGGTAAAAGAATTTTTTCCCCGGTTCCAACAAGAGATCAACAACTCTCCTTGATAATCTGAATCAATCAACCCCACTAAATTTCCAAGAACAATACCGTGTTTGTGTCCTAATCCTGATCTCGGTAATATCATTGCTGCTAATCCCGGATTTTCTATGTAGATGGCAATGCCGGTTGGAATTAAATGCGTCATTTGAGCTTGAATTTCTAAGGGCTCCTCTATGCAAGCACGTAAATCTAATCCTGCAGAACCAGATGTGGCATATTCCGGTAGTGGAATTTCTTTTCCCAATTTTGGGTTTAAAATTTTAAGTTGAATACTGTGCATATTAAAATACCCCTGTAATAGAACGCGTTAATCCAGCAATCAATTCTGGTACTGCTTGTTTAAATTTTAAATTCACCTTATTCGCCGTTCCAACAACCCGAGTTTGATAGCGCTTCCAATCAATCTTTTCAGTAGAAGTAACTTCGCGCACCCCTCGAGTGCCTTGCTTTAATACCGAACGGGTTTTCTCTTTAACAACAACAGAATTACCCATTCGCTCTGAAATTTGGAGATCTGCAACAACGCTATAGACAATATCCTGTACCATCGCATCCGTCACAGTCGCTACTGACGCCCCAAAAAGTCCCCCTACAACAGCGCCCTTTTTATTGTCTCCAGTTCCGGCAAGGCTTCCGACAGCAGCTCCTGCTACAGCGCCCCCTAATGCTGCGCCAAATCCCTGGTGTAAGGCGTGATCTGCAGCCCTAAGATCCGAGCGCCCCACTTCTAAAATGTTCACCTGTAATAAGTAATGTGCCTGATCTGGGATAGAAACCAATTGATAACCCTTGGCTTCCATGGCAGTTTTTATCTCCGGTTCAATATCTAACTCCGCTTTATCAGAGGTATTTCGTACCTGTACAAATACCCTTTTTTTTTCCGAAGTAACCGGATCTAAAAAAATGCTGGCACTCATCTTAGTTTGAACATCTAAGGTTCTTTTATTAATGGCCGTGTGAGTTGCCCCACAACCCAGCAAAAGAGAGATATTTATAATTGAAATTACTAACTTAGTATATTTAAACCCAGGTTTAGACATAAATACCCCCTCTTTAGACTAGAAAAGAGTATACCCGGCCAACCTCTATGAGAAAAGGCATTTGATATAATGAACAAAATCATTGTATGATTGCAGTTAGAATTAATTGAGGGTGTATCATGTCTAGAGTATGTCAGGTGACTGGAAAAAGTGTGATGTCGGGAAATAATGTTTCCCACTCCAATCGCAAAACACGCAGGCGTTTTTTGCCTAACTTGCAAGCGCATCGATTTTGGATCCCGGGCGAAAAGCGCTTTATTCGATTAGTCGTATCCCATAAGGGCATGCGTACGATCGACAAGCATGGTATTGAAGCTATCTTATTAAAACTACGTGCACGCGGCGAGAACATCTAGGAGTCCCCACCATGGCAAAAGCAAAAAGCGTTAAAGTAAGACTCGTGGCAGAATCTGGGGACTTTTATACCACCACTAAAAATCCTAAGATGGCTCATAAATTAAAATTACGTAAGTTTGATAAAAAAACTCGTAAGCACGAGTGGTTTGAAGAAAAGAAAATCAAGTAACTCTCTTTGTCAGATCTTTTAAAAAAACTTATCCATTTGCTCTCTGACGGTGAATTCCATTCAGGAGAACACTTGGGAAAGGTTCTTGGGATCACACGAGGTGCTGTTTGGAAATTAATCAAACAACTTAAAGCGTGGGATCTCGATATTTATTCCATAACCAATCGCGGCTATCAAATTCCAAACGGCTTAGCATTACTCGAGTCCAGAAAAATTTTATCCTATTTACCTCCTGAACAGAAAGCTCAAGTGAGCAAAATCGAGATCTTTGATACCCTGCCCTCTACAAATGATTATTTACTAAATTCCCCTCACAATAGCTTTAGCGAAAATCAAGTGTGTTTTGCAGAAAAGCAAACCAAAGGCAAAGGAAGAAGAGATCGAAATTGGTACTCCCCTTTTGCCAAAAATATTTATGTATCCATTCGTTGGAATTTTGCTAAAGATCCCAGCGAATTGCCAGGGTTAAGCCTGGTGGTTGGCACTGCTTTAATTGAAGCATTAAGACACTTTGGTATTGACAGCAGGCTTGGAATAAAATGGCCGAATGATGTGTTATTTGAAAATCAGAAATTGGCGGGAATTTTAATCGAACTCTCTGGCGTATCCAATGAATTTTGTAGCGCCATTATTGGCGTAGGATTAAATGTACAGATGCCAACGGAAACCAAAATTCTCAACCAGAACTGGACAGATCTACAAAAAATATCTCCAAAAAAAATAGATCGCAACCAACTTGCCGGCATCCTATTAAATGAATTGATTAAGACTCTTTTATTATTTCAAACTCAAGGTTTTGGTGCATTTCAAAAAAAATGGCAAGCTTTGGATCTCACGCTAGATGCTCCCGTTTCTATTATTACCCCAACAGCCGAAATTCAAGGCATTGGAAAAGGCATCGATAAACACGGTAACTTCTTATTAGAAGTAACGCCCGGCGTTATCAAAAGTTTTTCAAGTGGTGAAGTCTCATTGCGTCTTACGGCGTAGTGACAATTGCACCTGTACTCGTATTAAATGTAATACTAGTCGCTGGTGTAACCGCTGCTCCATTTGAATTTAAAGTATATGTACAAATGCTTGTCGCAGCTGTTGTCAAATAACAAGTGCTTACCGTCGCCCCACAAGTGGTTCCAGCCGTTGGCCTATTGGATAATATTGAATTCCATAAAGTGACACACTGCGCCGCGGTGGGGGCAGTTCCACCTGCACCATCTGGCCAACCATTCGTATTCACACTCACGGAGGTTCCATCTAATGTGACTGTAGGTGTTCCAGTATTGGGGGCACCATTTGCGATCCAAGCGGCATGGGCAATTAATGCTGCTGAAGCTAACCCGCCTGAAATTCCTTGGTTTTGGCTTGTGCGAGCTTGGGTGGTTAAATTTGCGAATTTAGGTAGCGCAACCGCTGCTAAAATACCAATAATGACGATCACTATCACTAGTTCAATAAGCGTGAAGCCTTGGTCCTTTTTTGACATACAGCTAATCATCAAAGTTAGATCTCATATAAAAACAGATTTCTCTTTCTTAATATAGCATTTCAAAAAAATTGTTCTAGGCTAAAAGAACGACAGCATTATATCTTAAAAAGAGGCCTAAACAATGAATAGTGGTTTTCCAGAACAAACCACCCCATCTTTATTAACGAAATGTCGCAATTTGTTGTTTGGAAAATCGCTGGATCCCAGGAAAGTTGAAACTCAAAAAAATATGGTATTGGTTGCCTTTTTAGCATGGATTGGCTTGGGGGCAGATGGTCTTTCTTCCGCATGTTATGGACCAGAAATAACCTTCTTGGCTCTTGGAAGCCACTCTCACTTAGCTGTTTACTTGGCAGTTGCGATTTTTTTCACCGTTTTTATTATTTCTCTCGGTTATAACCAGGTTATCGAGTTGTTTCCCTCTGGTGGCGGTGGTTATAAAGTGGCTACTCAATTGATTGGTCCCTATACCGGATTAACTTCTGGGGTTGCCTTAATTGTGGATTATGTTTTAACCATTAGCATTTCCATTGCAAGTTCTGTAGATGCTTTGTTTAGTATGCTGCCCCTTAATATGCAATCTTGGAAACTCACCGCTGAAATAGTATTGCTAACCATTTTAGGAATACTAAATTTACGAGGAACGAAAGAATCTATTAAAGTACTCATGCCTATTTTTTTAACGTTCTTTATTTCTCATTTTTTATTAATTGTTTATGGTTTTCTAATAAAATCTAATGAATTTCCCGGTTTAATTCTAGACACGTTTGATGAAACAATACAGTTAAGCAATGAGCTAGGATGGGTTTTTATTCTAGCCATTTTGTTAAGAGCCTATTCTTTAGGAGGAGCCACTTATACCGGTATTGAAGCGGTATCAAATAACGTTAATAAATTAGCGCCCCCTCGAGTTGCCACAGGAAAGTCGACCATGTTATTAATGGCGCTCTCTCTCGCTTTTACCGCTGGGGGGATTACTTTATTATATCTACTCTGGAATGTTTCCCCCGTGCGTGGACAAACTTTAAATGCGGTAACGTTCAAAACTATCATGCAAGGATGGGTTTGGAATGATATTGACTTTAGTTTGATATTTTTCCTAATTGTGATGATATCGGAAGCAGGTCTTTTATATGTTGCAGCAAATACCGGTTATATAGGAGGACCCAACGTACTGTCCAACATGGCCGCTGATTCCTGGGTTCCAACGCGATTTCGCCACCTCTCCTCTCGATTGGTAACTCAAAATGGTATTCTTTTAATGGGTTTTTCAGCATTATTAATCCTTCTTTGGACCAAAGGTCAAGTACAACTCTTGGTTATTATGTATAGCATCAATGTGTTTTTAACATTTAGCTTATCATTTTTCGGGCTTTCTTTACATCGAATCAAAACCAGAACGCCCAAACGCACCTGGATTTTAAAACTCAGTATTTCTGGACTAGGTTTTATCGTCACTTTTAGTATTCTCTTGCTAACTATTTATGAAAAATTTACAGAGGGAGGTTGGGTAACACTCGCCATTACAGGATTTGTGATCTATGGTTGCATAAAAATTAAAGAGCATTACACGGATTTTAGCTTGGCCATGGAAACAGCCAGCGAACAATTCATTAAAACTGAAATTATTCCACATCCTAATGCACTGTTACCCTTAGATCCAGAAAAACCCACTGCTATTTTCTTAGTGGGAGAACACTTGGGGGTTGCCATGTATACCTTGAAAAAAGTACTGACTTTATTTCCAAACCAATATCAAAATTTTGTTTTTATAAGTACAGTCCCTATTGATTCTCAAAATTTTGGTCACGAGGAAGGAATAGGAACACAGGGTGAAATAAAGCGGCTCAGTCAAAAAACCAGTCATCGCTTAAGTGTTTTGGTTAATTATTGCCATTCTCTTAATCTCCCCGCTAATCATTTTCTAACTTCTGATATTGATATTATTGAAGGGTTAACACGTCTTGCAAAGCAAAAAAGCGAACGATATCCCAAAAGCGTTTTCTTTGCTGCAAAGTTAATCTTTCAAAACGACAATTGGCTTAACCATTGGTTACATAATCATACGTCTAATTTAATCCAACAACGGTTGCAATCTCTTGGAATGTATATGATGTTATTACCCATTCATTTGGCTTTTCAGGATCCATCAGGTGCAGAACTGGACAATTGATAAAGTCTTTTCAAGGCACTTTCACAAACTCCATAGCTTTTCCACTCACAGCCTTCACATGCCGAGTGAAATTTTTCAAGAGTCATCCGCTGTCTGATCAATTCCTTAGCGCTCGCGAAGGATATCACTTGGTTTACTTTAATCCCTAATATATCTTGATGTGCACAATCTAATTTTTTAATAAAGTCTTGCCTACTACAAGTTTCATCATTTAACTGACGAGGACACGCTTGACAGACAGAGTCTAACCCCGCTGTGACTTCAATTTGTGTTAGGGGATCTTTTGCTAATTGTTCTACTATTTTTTGATAATTTTCAATAAAGCTAAGAGAATATCCCTTACCTTGAAACCCAAGCGTACACATAAAATGATGGGGGCGAAATTTAATCACTATTTGAATTACTTAAGATCACTTTGTCCAAGTTTCAAAAATCTAACAGTAGCTGTTAGAAGTAAAATTTTAACAATACCCGGCAAAATAAAAGGATAAAAGCCCGCTTCTATGGCTGGCTTTAAACCAATGATATGCGAGAGCCAACCAATTCCAAAAACAAATATAACTAGCGTTCCTGCAATACAATTTAGAGCAATATGAGAAGCCTTTCGATAATTTAAATAGGGTGCGAGACTTGTCATACAAATTACCGCCGCTAAAAACCCCCACAAATACCCGCCCGAGGATCCCATTAGAAATGGCAAACCCCCATGATAATTAGCAAACACCGGCACCCCTACTGCTCCCATCCCTAAATACGTTAAAACAGCCTTGATGGCATGACTTCGTTCAAACATAAGACCTATCAACATAACACCAACGGTTTGTAAGGTGATAGGAACGGGTTGCAAAGGAATGCTAATTTGCGATGTCAGGAAAAGTAATCCCGCCCCCCAAAAAATATAGGTAAGTGAATAAAATTCACGGCTAAATTCTTTAGTTTTAATTTGTTCTGGAAGCTTGCTTAATTTAGAGATTTCCATTTTCCTCTCCACTATAGGTTGCCAAACAATGATGAAGATCATAAGGAAGCAAAAACAATATTGTCAACTTTATTTTGATTTTTTTGAATACAACAAGAAAGAAGCGGGGGAAGGAAATAGGGAACTTTCACAAATGATAGAATTGATGAGTCACGTCGAAATTTCAAAAACTTAATCGTGATCGTTAAATTTAGGATATATTTTCTAAATCAGTTCTGCTGCAGTTTGAAGGAGCGTAGCTCTGACTCTCACCATTGATACCGATAAAAATAGGATCGCTATTCCAAAACCCACAATACCAAACTAATTTATTATCTGCATCTTTAACGCCTTGCATTTGGATCCTTCCTCCGCCCAATTCTGAGATCAACAAAAACTGGATCCATCCTCGGGTACTATCATGATTCCAATGAAAACTTCCAATATCATCGGAATAAGAAATAATATTTCCAGCTGTGCAATCATTCACAGAGTCCGGAAAGGTTCCGGTATTATTATAGGAAAGCTGTACTTCTGTTTTAAAATTCCCTAATAAATTAACCACATTGGCCATTCGGGCTTTCTTAATATAAATATTATATGTGGGTATTGCTATCGCTGTTAAAATTCCTGCAATAGCAATAACAATCATTAATTCAATGAGAGAAAACCCATTGTTTCTATTTAACTTTTGGAACATCCTTTTTCCTCGAATATATTACACCACTTGTCGAACCGTATATCCCTTTAAATAAACCACAAATTCTTGCAGCTTTTCTATTCCAGTGGCTTCCGCTTGTTGACACCATTCATGAAGTGCGTCTAGCAATTCTTTTTGTGTGGCGGTGGTTCTGTTCCAAATGGTTTTTAATTGTTCACCAAAATTGTAAACAATTTTAAGAAT
>JBEICO010000012.1:0-16507 GCA_040383965.1 Francisellaceae bacterium | reverse complement strand
TGCAGGGCAGCCGCAGGGCCTAAAAACTTATCTGGATTCCACCAATAAGAAGGACAACTGCTGGAACAACACCCACATAGAATGCATTCGTATAGACCATCTAACTTTTCGCGTTCTTTAATGGATTGTAATCTTTCCGTTCCAGGCGCTGGTTGACTATTTTGTAAATAAGGCTTCGTTTTTTCATATTGCTTAAAGAAATTAGTGAGATCCACAATGAGATCTCGTATCACTGGCATTCCTGGCAAAGGCTTTAACACAATGGGCTCTTTTAAAGAGGCTAAAGGTGTAATGCAAGCTAAACCATTTTTGCCATTAATATTCATCCCATCCGATCCACAAACCCCTTCTCCGCAAGAGCGTCTAAAAGAAATAGTTTCATCTTGGACTTTTAAATGTTTTAAAGCTTCTAACACCATCGCCGCAGGTGTTTTGGTTAAATCTAATTCGTAATCCTGCATATACGGTTTTTTATCCACTTCTGGATTAAAACGATAGATTGAAAACTTCATTAATACACCCTCTTCTTCGGTGGAAATGGTTCAACAGATATGGGCTGCATATTCACAGGCCGATACGAAATAGTATCATCAGGAAAATAAAGGCTATGCTTTAGCCACTCTTGATCATTGCGATCTGGAAAGTCTTCTCTCGCATGTGCACCCCGGCTCTCTTTTCTAGCTTCTGCCGAAAGCGCAGTTGCCATTGCAACCACCATTAGGTTATCCAATTCTAATGCTTCAATTCTTGCCGTATTAAAGGCTTTGCTTTGATCCGTTAAACTTGCATAGTTTAAACGTTCTCGCAACGCCTTCAGTTTCTTAATGCCTTCTTGCATAATTTCTGCTTTTCTAAAAACGCCAAAATCTGATTGCATCACCTTTTGAAGCTCTGTTCTTATGGTTGCTACTTTTTCACCGTTTTTATGCGTATTCCAACGGTTTAAACGCTTCATGGAAAAATCTAAATCAACCTCTTTTACCATTTGACCCATAAGTTCTTCATCTTGGAAGTGCTCTAAAATATGCAGGCCTACAGCGCGTCCGAATACCACCAGATCTAAAAGTGAATTACCCCCTAATCGATTTGCTCCATGCACCGAAACACATGAGCATTCACCAGCAGCATATAATCCGGGAATGGGAACAGCATCCCCCTTTGAATTAAGCGTTAATGCTTGTCCAAATTTGTTGGTCGGGATCCCACCCATCATATAATGAGCAGTCGGTACCACAGGAATAGGATCTTTAATGGGATCCACATTAGCAAAAGTCATGGCTAGATCTCGGATCCCAGGAAGACGCGAGTGGATCACTTCGCTTCCCAGGTGATCGATTTTTAACAAAACATAGTCACCGTCTTTGCCACATCCACGCCCCTCACGAATTTCAAGCGAAATAGCACGTGATACCACATCTCTAGAAGCGAGATCCTTAGCATGAGGTGCATAACGCTCCATAAAGCGTTCCCCATTTTTATTTACCAAATAACCGCCTTCGCCACGACATCCTTCCGAGATTAAAACTCCGACATGCGCTAAACCCGTAGGATGGATTTGCCACATTTCCATATCTTGCAGGGGAAAACCTGCCCTTACCACCATTCCTAAACCATCACCTGTATTGATTAAAGCATTGGTGGTTGAATGATAAACTCTTCCTGCGCCCCCGGTTGCTAAGACCACAGCTCGACCGCGCAAAAATAACTGTTCTCCCGTTTCAATACTGATTGCTACGACACCGGCAATACGCCCTTCCATATCTTTTACAAGATCTAATGCATACCACTCATTAAAAAAGGTGGTTTTTGCTTTTAAATTTTGCTGATATAACGTATGTAGCAATGCATGGCCTGTTCTATCGGCAACCGCAGAAGTTCGAGCCGCTTGCCCACCCTCTCCAAATGCCTTAGATTGACCTCCAAAAGGGCGTTGATATATTTTCCCAGCATCGGTACGAGAAAACGGCATTCCCATATGTTCTAACTCATAAACCACTTCTGGACCCACACGACACATATATTCAATACAATCTTGATCACCTAGATAATCTGAACCTTTTACGGTGTCATACATATGCCAGTGCCAATGATCTTCAGCCATATTTCCAAGCGCGGCATTGATCCCTCCCTGTGCAGAAACGGTATGCGAACGTGTTGGAAATACTTTGGAGATAACAGCTACTTTTTTACCTTGCTCCGCCAATTGCAGTGAAGCACGCATTCCGGCGCCACCCGCACCTATGATTAACACATCAAACGTTTGTTCAACCATGGGCATGGATCAAATCTCCCAGAAAATACGTATACCCCAAAGAAAATAGATGAATAATGCTAATATAATAGTTATTTGCACGACAAGACGGATCCAGACGGGCTTTAAATAATCCGTTGTAATAGTCCACATACCTATCCAAGCATGACTGATAAGACTGAGTAAAGCCAAAAGGGTTGCTATCTTAACCCAACCAGAGTGAAATAAATCATGCCATGCTGCATAATTATGGGTAGAATTAAATAAGATCCGACTACAAATAAAAACGGTATACAAAGCTAAAATAACGGCAGATACCCGCTGTATTAGCCAATCTTGAAAACCACTACGGCCAAGGCTTGTCGCAGGTTTTACCATAACCAAATTCCTAGTATTACAGTCATTATCAGTGCCAAACTAAGGACCAGCCCCGCTCCCACACGACCTTCTCTTTTTGATTCCCCGATATGAATGTCCATTAGTAAATGACGAACACCTGCAATAAAGTGGTAAAAAAGAGCCGCTAGTGTTCCCCACAGAAATATTTTCAAGATAGGATGATGCAGCGTTTGTACTAAAGCCACAAAACGACGCTCCGAAACCAATGATTCCTGTAACATCCAAAGTAATCCTGGAATTAGGAGAAAAACCAATATTCCGGATAATCGGTGTAAAATCGAGACCCAAGCCGTAACAGGAAACCGCATCTCGAAAAAGTTTAAATAGATGGGTCGATGCTTATCCATGCTGCTTCTTTATCTCCCTATTATTTTGGATTGCTTCCCGTAGAATCGTTTAATTTCTTTGCCATATCGCTTGCATTTTTTTGTGAATCTAATTGCTCTTTTTGCATTTTCAATGCGTCTAATTGCGAATTCAAAACATCTAAATCTGCCTGAATTGGAGGTTTCGAAGCTGGATAAATTTCTTCAGCCAACTCTTTTTGTTTTGCTTGAACTTCTGAGATTTTTTGCGTAATTGCGTTCGAGAGCTGCAACATTTTTTCTTGATATGCCCGATCCTCTGGGCTATCGACAGGAGCTGTCTTGGATTGCCCCGTCTCTTTAGGAGCGGATACGGATTGACCCTGGCTTCCCGTAGTACTGTTTGGAACTTCGTCTGCGGCAATCGAAAAGGAGACCGTTGCCAATAATAGCCCAGAAAGCAAAGTGAGATGCCGCATAAATCCTCCTAATAAAGATCTTTAAAAGTATTTTAAGAGTATAGGCATAGTCGATACTTTTAGCACAAAATTAGTTAAGTTTAAAACTATAAAAATTAATTCGTCTTTTTATATAATAAGCGTTCTATAATAAAAAAATGAGAGGACAAAATACCTAATACAAGGAACATTATATGGCTAACGATCCAGCTGAATTGAAAATCCCGGGCAAGGACCCTATTAGTCTCCCCATCTTATCAGGCACGCTAGGACCCAATGTTATCGATGTCTCTTCCTTGAACCGGTACAGTGTGTTTACCTACGATCCAGGATTTCAATCTACAGCCGCTTGCACTTCCAAAATAACCTTTATCGATGGAGATAAAGGCATTTTACTCCACCGGGGTTATCCTATAGCTACCCTAGCAGAACAGTCAGACTACCTAGAAGTGTGTTACCTGCTCCTAAATGGTGAGTTACCGACTCTGGCACAGAAAGAACAATTTGTAGACAACATTAAACACCACACAATGGTACATGAGCAACTTTCCAGTTTTTTTAATGGATTCCCTCGTCAATCACATCCCATGGCTATTATGTGTGGCGTTGTGGGTGCATTATCAGCCTTTTATCACGATTCTCTCGAGATCAAAAACCCAGCTCACCGGGAATTAGCCGCCTTAAGACTGGTTGCCAAAATGCCAACCATTGCAGCCATGGCCTATAAATATTCCCTGGGACAACCCTTTGTATATCCTAAAAATAGCTTAAGCTACACAGAAAATTTTTTACATATGATGTTCAACGTTCCAACCGAACCCGACAAATTAAACCCGGTTATTGTTCGAGCGATGGATCGGATCTTTACACTGCATGCAGATCATGAACAAAATGCTTCTACTTCTACAGTCCGATTAGCAGGCTCATCCGGTGCCAATCCTTTTGCCTGTATCTCCGCCGGCATTGCAGCCCTCTGGGGACCCGCACACGGTGGTGCAAATGAAGCGGTATTAAATATGCTAAAAGAAATAGGCGATGAGAGCCAAATTCCAACTTTCTTAAAACGCGCTAAAGATAAAAATGACTCCTTCAGGCTCATGGGCTTTGGGCATCGGGTTTATAAAAACTTCGATCCTAGAGCAAAAGTGATGCGACAAACCTGTTACGAAGTGATGGAAGCTTTAAAAATTTCTCAAAATCCTTTGTTTAAATTAGCACTTCGATTAGAAGAGATTGCCTTGCAAGATCCTTATTTTATAGAAAAGAAACTGTACCCCAACGTTGATTTTTATTCTGGGATTATCTTAAAAGCCATTGGGATCCCCGTGAATATGTTTACGGTTATTTTTGCGATTGCTAGAACTGTAGGCTGGATCTCCCACTGGAATGAAATGCTTAGCGGCGATGAGTACAAGATTGGTAGACCACGCCAACTGTATACGGGTCCTACTGAAAGAGAATTTATTCCCTTGCATCGACGATCTTAATTGGTAACACCATTAAAGGCTGCTAATTTAATTGGCAGTGTCTTGACTTTCCTTACTTTCTGGAATAACGTTGCTTTTTGTATTAACACAAAGAGTATAACGCATGAGTGTTCCATCGAATTTCTTCGTCGATCTCAATACTCCTAACTTATTTAGTTTTTCTATCCCTACAAATGCAGGCAGCTCCAACTTAAATCAAAGCCTGGTTGAATTTAAAAAAAATATAGATTTTTTAAACAAACTTATCAGCGGAAAAAATGTATTCGGTTATGAAGTTGCGAGCTGTAAGGAAAGTTTATGGAAAGCGTTAGGTAAATGTAAGTCTTCATCAAAAGAAGATATGAACCAAAACATTGTTAGAATACGCCTCTCTTTATACATCTTATACACCAATATCTCTATATTAAAAGACAATGATTTGGCAAAATCCTGTTTTGATAATGCTGAAGCAGCTTTTAATGCATTATCTCACCCAACAGAAGAGATGTTGTGGTATTATGCTGCCTTATTGAAATACAAAGCAGACGCTAGCAATACATATGATTTCGAGTTGATTGCCAAAACAATAAAATGCATTGAGAACATTAAATCAAAAAAACATAGGGAGACCCTAGCATATTTTATTCATCAACAATATTATCCAAAGCTTACAGAATATCCAACTTATGAGCCATTACAAAGACTTGAACAACTGTTGCCAAGATTACCATACAAGCTAGATGCACATTGTGTTAAACAACGTCATAATTTTGTAACCAGGTTATTAAAAAATAAAGACTATTTTGATGGACAAGACAGCACGCTTCTTCACAAAACAACTCTTTCAGGAAAACAGACTTTAAAACTGAACATACCGGTTTCAGAGTCAGTTCTTTCAAAGAATGTAATTATTCAAATTGCCGTAGATCAATATGACTTATTTCAGTTTTCTGCTCACATAGGAAGCCCAACCCCACCTATATTAAGGATCAGCGCCCCGGAATTAAGTAGCTCTAAAAAAGAAAAAGAATTTCATGTGTATTTACTACAAAAACTTCGCACCGCCAAATTTTGCAATGGGGAAGGCTTTTTAAATACTTCTCTTTTTAGCCGAAAAGAAATCAAAAATAGATTTAAAGACCGAATTCAAGATGA
Organism: Francisellaceae bacterium; assembly: GCA_040383965.1. Lineage (GTDB taxonomy): Bacteria > Pseudomonadota > Gammaproteobacteria > UBA6186 > Azoamicaceae > CADEGZ01. Next base: position 10,473 of record JBEICO010000012.1, on the reverse strand, counting down.
AGAGGTTCTTCTACGTAGAGTTAATGTAGAAATACAAGAAATATTTAACACCTTTAGAACTATTATTTTTCAGGCGCTTGTTGTTTTTTATGAAAATGAAAAAATATGTCTCTTTTCAAATGAACATCAAAAAAATGAATTTAGAGAACAGTTCTATAAAACTTTCACAGAAGAAAGCATATTACCTCAACTAAAAAAACTGAACAAGATGCGAAAGTCTTTGACCGGATTTAACGGATTGGATGCTGCTTTTTTGTTTCATGAAAGTTTGATGAATAAGCAATATGGTTTAGAACCAAATCTATTAGCACACGTTAAAAGTACTGTGCATGGATGCTTAGAACTCATTTATCATGCAAGAGAGGCCAACAAGATATCTTATATTAAAGATAAATGTGAGAAATGGTTATTAATATCCAATAATGTCGTGCAGTCTCTTAAAACAAACCCTAGGAATATACTTATTCAAGTGGGAACCCCCATTCAAGAAGGTAAGTCATTTTCTACACATGCTATTTATGTGGCTATTAAATACTTACCCGAATCAAAAAAGTTTCAAATTATTATCACAAATGGCGGAAGTCATGTAGATCAATTCCACCCGACTTCTCCAACACAACACCCTAAAGATCGAGAAGAATATTGCTATGTTGCTTTTGAACCTTTTGATATAAATGATCCTAAGAAAGAAGCTGCGTTAGTTAATTACGTATATTTATTATTGTCAATTGAATATCGAATGGGTGTGAATGATGACCCAGAAAATGAAGACAACCCAGATTCTTATTTAAATCTTTTAAGAAGCGTTTACTTACGAGAAACCAAACCTAGGTCTGCAAGACCAGAAATGTTCATAGGCTATCAATATAAAGAATTTAAAGATTTCAAAAGACAGGATTTAGATCAAACTTTTCTTAGTCAATTTACAGGAAACTGTACTGTTCATAATCTTAAGAAAAGTTTGCAAATACTATTTGATATGGATCAGCTCACTTTTGGGTTATTAGAAGACAATTTGTTGTTGGGTCTAGATCAAGTAATCTCTGATTTTGCAACTCTAAAGTTGAATTCTACCACAACAACTTCGAGCCATAATACTTCAACAATTAAAACAGATACCAGAGATTCTACCAACACTGATTTCATCAATCCTACGGAACAACTTGAAGCAATACAGGAAATATATCCTTTTCAAGATACTAGCAACCCTCAAAATACAAACACAGCTTCTTTTACACCAGGTTATGTTGCTCTTGTCAGTTCTTCTGGCGATTTATCTCCTTATGTACAGCAACAAGATAAGGTACTTTTAGAAATGAATTTAGCCGACTCGGTTAAATCACATCAACAAGAGAACATTAAATTTAAAAGGTTAGAAAAACAATAGGATCCTAGAATTAACCAGCAAATAATAAGATGTTCGTCGTTGCAAAATGAAATATCCCCACAAATTTTTAGAAGCGATGTTCAAATGTTTTATTCTAATAAATACGAGAGTTGTCATTGCGAGCTTAGTGAAGCAATAACAGAAATTAAATTGACGATCTTAATTTTCAGTGACAACGTTGGAAGGATTTGTTTCTAAGACAATGGAGCCTTCTTCTACTTTACGAGTGCCTGCTTGCACAGACCAAATAGGTAATAAAACAATCATCCCGATCGCAGAACAAGCGACAAGGATCATCATAAATTCATGCCATCCATAAATTTCTGCTACTTTCCCTAAAGGATAGCCTGCCATCACTGCACCAAAAGACGAACAGAAACTAGCAAAACCATTCGAAGTACTGGCTGCTTTTTTAGTCACAAATTCAGCCGCTGCCAATCCAACCAACATTTGTGGGATAAACACTAAAAATCCTATAAGACCAATGATTATTGAAGTTAAAATAAATTGCTCCGCTTCTAAATACCAAAATCCTAGAAGCGAAAAGATTAATCCCATAAAGGCGATGACCACAAGTGGGATCCGTTTTCCTTGAAACCAGTAATCCGATCCCCAACCTGCTACCAAAATTCCAAAAAACCCGCCTACTTCAAACCACGAAACACAGGCTGCGGCTGAAAGAGGTGAAAATCCTTTCATTTCAGCTAAATAAAGAGGACCCCAATCATTGACGGCAATACGGACCACATACGTAAAGAAATATGCAATAGCCAAAACCCAAACAAATTTGTTGTTGAGCACATGACGAAACAACATTTCTTTAACGGGTAAAGCATTTGTTTCTTTTTCTTGCTCTTGTTCAATAATGGGCTCGCCTTTATATCGCTCTATGGGAGGTAAGCCAAGTGATTGAGGAACGTCCCTTAAGCGATTCAATAACCAACAGCCCACTCCAATACATAAAAAGCCAGGAATGTACATTCCAAAACGCCACCCATACCATTTAGCACAGTAAGCCGCTAAGTAGGCTATTAAAAAGCCCCCGAGCGTATGCGACGTTGCACAAGCGCTCCACCAAGTGCCTCGTTCGGTGCGACTATACCAATAGGTTAATTGTTTAGCACAGGCAGGCCATCCCCATCCTTGGAATAGTCCATTTATTCCCCAGAAAAATCCAAATATAATAACAGACGAGAAAAAACCAAAGAAAAGATTACAGACGCCTGTCAAAATTAACCCAATCGCCATAAAATACCGAGGATTAGATCGATCACATAAGACACTGCTAACAAAACGGCTGAACCCATAGGTTAAAGCAAAAATACTGGCTAAAAAACCAATGTCGCCTTTGGTTAGACCTAAGTCCGTGGTTAAAAAGGGTGTGATAAAAGCAAAACTTTTGCGAGAAAAATAATAAAATAAATACCCTATGTACATGGAGTAAAAGGTACGGATCCGCCAATAACGATAGTCTTTGGCAACTTGAATAGGATCGGTCACTTCTGGAAGGTACGGAGCAGGTCTCAGCACATTCATGAAAGCCTTGATCATGTAGTCTCCTGACTTTAAAATACTTCTTAAACCACAGATAGCAGCCAAGACTAGCATGCAAGCGCTCTAACAGCAAAAAATATGTTCAAAAATGTTAGTTTGTTAACAAATATTATGCAGCGGCAACCATTTTTGTCCATTATACTTCTCTTAACGAACAGAAATGGATTTCTTCATGAAAGATCATATTATCATTTGTGGATTGGGAAACATTGGTTTTCGCATTTTTGAATTATTAAAACAAGCAAAACAAGAAATGGTGGTTATTTCGGATAAGGTTCATGAGGATCTCCGCTGGAAGGTTGAAGAATCAGGCAGCGTTTTTATTTTGGGAGATGCACGAAACGAGAAATTCTTATTACAAGCGGGTATTCATCATGCTAAAGCCATTCTAGCTGTAACCGATCAAGACATGGCAAATACAAACATCATGTTGAATGCCAGAAATTTCAACCCACATATTAAAATTATCGCTAGAATGCATGATGCAAACCTTGGAAGCCATATTTCTAAACCTTTTGGGATCCACCAAATTTTTAGCCCTTCCGAAATTGCAGCACCTATTTTTGCGCGTAGCATTATTGATCGTTCCATACTGGCACAATTTTCACTGGATAGGGAAACCTTTATTGTTACTAATCAAAATAAAATAGCGAATGAATTCAAAGTGGACTCATTGCCCAACTCCTTTCCTGATCCACTACAAGTTAACACTATAAAAAAACACAAATCCAAAGTGACAATTTTATCTCGTTTCTTAAGAAAAATTAGATTTTTACTATCCCCAGCATTTGCTAACCTTCGTCTGTTGATCCTTGTTCTTGCATGCATTATTCTCACATCAGCCCTAATTTTAACATGGACTATGCCTCTAACGTATGTTGAAGCCTTGTATTTTGTCATGACAACAGTGACAACCGTTGGCTATGGCGACATTAACTTCCTTCATAGCCCTCCAGCGTTAAAAATTTTCGGGTGTCTTTTAATGATCTCGGGTGCTGCAGCAATCGCCCTATTTTTTAGCTCAATCATTGAAATCATGCTGTCAAAAAAGTTGCCTAGTGTGGTAGGAGGGTTTCCTATCCCTAGAAAAGATCACGTTGTTGTTGTTGGCGCCGGACATATTGGACATCACATTGTATCAACATTGCTAGAACATCATGTACCAACCGTTATCGTTGAAAATGATACAAAAAATCGATATTCAGCAGACATTAACCGCCAAGTGGCTTTAGTGGAAGGCTACTTAAGCAGCCATGAAACCTTAGAGCTGGCCAGGATCCGAACTGCTAAAGCAATACTAGTAATAACAAACAATGATATCGAGAATCTTAGCATTAGCTTGGCAGCCAAAAAAATTAATCCCAACATTATTAATATTATCAGAATTTTTAGCTCCAGACTTAGCAATCAGTTACAATCCACTTTATCCTTGGACAGAGTTTTAAGCATTGCAAATCTCTCTGCCCCATATTTTGTTGCTGCCGTATTTGGAGAAGAAATCTTAATGGCACTGAAATGGGAAGGTAAATTGATTTATTTATCACGAGGTTCAAACAAGAAACTCACTCAGGGGGAAGAATACCTCACATTGGGGCAAAAAACATATCAAAATATTCGACTCTGTTCAATCAATCTTAACAAACCGCTCCCTTAATTAGCAAAGGGGCAGGCGCCGTATACGTTTTCTGTAACGCTAAGGCCACTGCTGGATGGGTAATATGTCCTTGGCAAACATTTAAACCTTGTAACAAATGCGGATCTTCCATACAAGCCTTTTGATATCCCTTATCTGCTAAAGCCATGATAAAGGGCAAGGTAGCATTATTTAAAGCCATGGTAGAAGTACGTGGAACGCCTGCTGGCATATTAGTAACACAATAATGAATAATGCCGTCTTCTATAGATGTTGGTTTTGTATGTGTTGTCGCTCTACTGGTTTCAAAACACCCGCCTTGATCAATAGACACATCTACGATAACAGATCCAGAACGCATTTTTTTCAATAATTCTCGAGAAACCAATTTAGGCGTGACGCCACCTGGAACTAATGCAGCGCCTATCACAAGATCTGCAGTTGCTATATATTGTTCAAGGATTTCAACCGTAGCATAACAACTATTTATCTTACCTTCAAATAATGCATCCAATTCTCGTATACGTCTTAAAGACTTATCTAATACAGTAACGTCCGCTCCCATGCCAACGGCAACTCGCACAGCCTGTGTTCCAACAACCCCTCCCCCTAAAATAAGCACTTTAGAAGACGCTACTCCTGACACAGCTCCTAATAATAAACCATTACCCCCTTGTGCTTTCTCAATATAGTGAGCGCCTTCTTGGATCGACATTCTCCCAGCAACTTCACTCATGGGGGTCAATAGAGGTAGCCCCCCTTGCTCATCCGTAACCGTTTCATAAGCAATTGCAACACAACCAGAGTTTATTAAAAGTTCAGTTTGTTTAGGATCAGGCGCCAAATGTAGAAATGCAAAAAGCACTTGACCAGTTTTTAATTTTTGACACTCCTCAAATTGCGGCTCTTTCACTTTGACGATCAGATCCGACACAGCATAGATCTCATCACTTGTTGCTACTACCTCAGCACCCGCTAATTGATAGGCTTGATCTATAAAACCAGCTCCTAAACCAGCCCCTTGTTCTACTCGCACCACATGCCCTCGATGGATCAATTCTTGGACACTGCCTGGAGTCAGGCCAACGCGATACTCTTGATCCTTCAATTCCTTTGGAACACCAATTTGCATGAATTTTCCTTAGTAACCCAGTATTAAACACCTATATAATTAATATATAGTGTGTTAATTGATTTGAACAACAGTAAGACTGTTATTAGATACAGAAGTAGAGTATTAATAATGCTAAACAACAGCCAAGCAAATCTCATAGGATGGCCCCCGGTATATCAGGTTCGACAGAGCGCAAGAGCCAAACGTCCTTTTTTACAAGTTACACGAGAACGCGGCTTAGAAGTTGTACTTCCTATTCGAAAACGCCGTATTGATGTTGAAAAAATTCTAAATGACAAACGCGCTTGGGTTGAAAGAACTTTACACAAAATGTTCCAACGTTTGCCCTTGCTTAACAAGGATCTCCTTGAAATACCACAGTTTATTGAATGTCAGGCCATTTCAGAAACCTGGGAAATTCGCTACCAGCCCCGTCCACTTGCTAAAAAATTAACTTCCTCATTAGAACTTATGCCCCATAAAGTTTTAATCCTAAAAGGCAAAACAGATGATATTATGCTTTGTCAACGTACCATTAAAAAATATTTAATGAAGGAAGCAAACCGTGTCCTTATTCCCTGGCTAAAAGATCTTGGCTTTTTAACAGGGCTATCTTTTAATCGCGCGATAATTCGTGGGCAATCTACATTATGGGGAAGCTGCAATGCACATAAAACCATCAGCTTAAACTATAAATTGTTATTCTTTCCTAATCGTTTGGTGAAACATGTCCTTTTGCATGAACTTTGCCATACGAAACATTTGGATCACTCCAAGAATTTTTGGCAACTCTTAAAGCATTGGGATGAAGATTGTCATGAAAATCGACTAGATCTAAAATCCGCAGAACGCTTTGTTCCAAATTGGCTGTGATCCCATATTTTACCTTTTAATTCTGCACAACATACTGAATTTCAGGGTTTTTCAAAATATCCAGCGAGCCATACATGGCAACCATAAAAGAATTTAGGCGTCTTCTTGCTTCATCTGGGGAATCTGTAAAAGAAGTTGAAATTAAAACAAGGCCTGATCCTTGCGCATGTTTTGATATGACTCGCACTTTATCAAGCACCTGCCCCAAAGACAAATCTGTCGTACTGACGCCCGCAATATTATACCAATACCAAGCTACCCGATACACGGCCCCAGCTTTTAAAATCACTTCCATTACATAAGTTGTATTATTATTGCCTAAATTTATTTCTGTTGTTGTTAAATTCGTTTGTTTCCACAAAACCGGATCAAATATTTTATTTTCAGGATCTAACATATCCGTCATGGCTCTATCTGAATCATAATATGCGGCATATAAATAAATACTATCGCGTTCGGCAGCAGAACTCGAAAAATATTTTTCTTGTATCGTGGCAGAGGCATTGGGATAAAATGGTTGCCAAGCTTTGGATTCTACTGGCCGAGGGCCCTCCCAACCATGATCGCCAAGTGGCGCCCGTAACACGACTTCCCTTACTTTTTTGGGATAAAAGGAGCGAATATTATCTCCCAACCAGGGTGACACCATTAACATAGCAAAAGCAATAGCTGAAGGTATAAGCCACCTAGAGTTTTGATATACCCAAGCAGGCCTTTCACCTTCCTCAACCTCTTTAGCATGAAAGAAGCGAATATATTGTGAATAAATGATGAAGAGACCTACCGCTAACCAAACAATTGAAACACGGCCGCTGATTGAATCATCTTGTAAAGGGATAACCAACATCAGGTATAAGATCGGAAAAACCAGTGTTTTAATCACAGCTGGGCCAAAGCAAATCATAACTAAAGCTGGGATCATTAACATGACGGAACATTGCTCTACAAAGCGGATATTAAATACAGTACCCAAAATATAGAAAGTAACAATCCCTAAAAGACTGATGAGTCCTAATTGACTAGAAGTAAATAAAGTATTTTCTAGGTCTCGCCTTTTGGCATAGATTAAATATACTGTTGCAAGGGCAATCCCCCGGGTGCTCCAACCTACCCAAGGCAGTTGGTTTCCATAAAAAATAGATACTAAGGTGGGCCAAAAGAAAAACATCCACGCCAAAAAAAGGCTAAAAAATGACCATAGCGCTTTTTGCTGAAAAATCGAAACATACCTAGAGATTTTCACTGACTTTGGAATACCACTCTTTTGCTATTTCAGGTTGCCCTTCTAAATTGTATAACTGAGCTTTAACCAAACAAGCGCGACGATTATGATCGTCGCGCTTTAATACCATATCTAGCTCTTGATGTGCTGTGGTAAATTCTCCCAAGAGCAGTTCCAATTCCGCAAGGTTGATACGAGCAGCATGAAAATTTTCCTGTAGTTCTAAAGCTTTTTGAAAAAATTCTCGCGCTTGGCTAGGATCTCCTAACCCTTGCCATCCTAACCCTAATAAATTATAAGGAACCGGGTGTGATGGATGTTGTTTCTTTAAGTTTCTTGCCAATTTTACAGCCGCTTCATTATCATTGTTCTGCAATTTTTGTAAAATAACCAATACTGCTTGGCTCATCGATCCATCGTGAGACGTCAAAACACCATTTTCCAAATAGGGTAGAGAAAAATTAACCGGGGCTTGTACGGGATCTTGAATGTTGCTTGTAATGATTTGTAATACTTCTGGTTGTTCTTCAGCAGGCGCATCTGACTGAGCCTCAACAAGTAAGGTAAAAAGCTGTCCCCGGGCTTCTTTATTAGAGCTGTCCATTTGTAATGCCCGATGATAAAGGGCAGCGGCCCCTTCTTTATCACCCTCTGAAACCTTAGAGCGAGCATCACTAAGTAACCTATCAATTGGCTTTTGAGTGTTCTCTAGTCCCTGGACGGGCACCATAAAGGTTAACAGCCCAAAACCTAACACTACCCCACACAATCCTGTCGCCTTCATAAAGCCTCCTGCTTATTCCAAGTTACCTATTAACTATATATTATTGAGCCAAAATCACTAGGATCTCTATCATAATCATAATATACCCCCCCCCCCTAGAATATCTTTTGGTTTCGGGAGATAACTCGATGCTCAAACTCCCTTACCAAAAGTCTTTTCTGAGAGGCTATAGGTGCCGTTCAGCTGGCGTATAGTGTACACTGTGCAAATTCAGAATCAATCATCGAGTATGACCTATGAAAAATGATAGAAAATCCGCGTTAATACTTAGTTTACTAACGATATTCTACGCCTCAACCAGCTACTCAAATGAGATATTAAAAGGACTTGAGTATAAAAAGGTAACTACTCCCGCAAAACAGACTATTCATATACTAGAAGTCGATCCGACCCACTTAAACATTACGGCAGCTCATGCCAAAGAAAAAGCCTTGGGAAGAGAAACCGTTTCGACCATTGCGAAACGCCATAAGGCTATTGCTGCCATTAATGGAGGGTTTTTTAAAAGCGGTGAGTCCATAGACGGATTGCCCGCTGGCATTCTTAAAATTCAGGGACATTGGTATGGAATAGCTTACCGCGCAAGAGGAGCTATTGGGTGGTCTAACCAACTCCACACTGTATTGATAGATCGTATACAAACCAAAACCAATGTGTTTCTGAATCACCGCAAGTTTCCAGTTCACGCCGTTAATCAACCCGGTTTAATCAACAAAACTATTCTATACACAGATGCTTACGGCAAAGAAGCAGGTTCTGCACCGGGTGGCTATGATATCGTCATTGAAAATAATCAAATAGTGAGTTTTGAACCTTCGGGTAAAACGCAAATCCCCAGAGGTGGCTATGTCTATTCTATTGGCGCAAAAGCTAAATGCCCCAACTCCCCTATTGATATCGGAAGCGCTGCAACAGTTAATATCGAGATCACGCCACAATTTTTAAAAGAAAATTATCTTGCCTGGCAAATGGTGGATAATGTTATTGGCGGATCGCCTTTACTCATGGCAAATAGTAAAACAATTAAAGATCATTCCTCTGAAAAATTACGCTCCGCTTTTCTCAAAGAACGATACGCCAGAACAGCTGTCGGTCTTTTAGAAGATGGCCATTGGGTTTTTGTGGTGGTTGAACAAAGTGCTTTAACCGGCAGCCCCGGAATGACTATTCCAGAATTAACCGCCTTTATGGATGAGTTGGGATGTGAATATGCCTTAAATCTGGATGGCGGCGGCTCATCTACTTTATATATCAATAACGCTGTAATTAATCATCCTGAAGGCGATGAGGATGAAGATTATGGTTGGCATGCACTAAGACCCGTTTCTGATGCAATATTGATTTTACCCAAGAAAAAGTAAACTGGTTTTGAAACTGAGGCCCCATTTATAGTTTTTCATTGCAAGCCCCATTTATTGTTTTGTAATTGCGAGCCCCATTTATTGTTTTGTAATTGCGAACCCCGTTTATAGTTTTTCATTGCGAGCCCCGTTTATTGTTTTGTCATTGCGAGCCCCGAAGGGGCGTGGCAATCTACCAAAAACAGCTTGACCTTTACTCAACCTCAAGTTACCCTTCACACTTTATCTTTAACTGATATTTGAAGTACATACACCATGGCAACCACCCCAGAAAACGTATTAAGATCCGAAGCTGAAACGACAACCAATGCTGTCATTTCCCAACCAATATCTTATGGGCAACGTCATGTTGAACTACTTTTTGCCAAGTTAACTAAAGCGATCGAACAAAAACAAATCGATAAACGTGTCCTACCGGTGATGTAGTTTGACATGCATGCCAAAGCTTTAATTCAATTTTGAATATCTTTTAAGCCCAACAAGACTTAATGCCATCAACATGATAGGTTATAATCCTACATTCCAAAAACCATGCCATATACTTA
>JBEICO010000011.1:0-17580 GCA_040383965.1 Francisellaceae bacterium | reverse complement strand
TATCTCGTTCATCAATGCATGGTGATCAAACCCTGGTCTATACCATTCCAGCATTGTAAATTCAGGATTATGCAATCGCCCTACTTCCCCATTACGAAAAGCTTTACAGATTTGATAAATAGGTCCAATTCCAGCTGCTAATAATCTCTTCATGGCAAATTCAGGAGATGTTTGCAAATAAAAAGTTTGTTGCTTAGAAGGTTGCGGAGAATATAAAACTGGAATAGGATCAATAAAAGGATCCATCGTGGCACTGCTACACATGAGCGGTGTTTCAACTTCTAATACAGATCTTTTATCAAAAAAACGACGGACTTCAGCTAAAAGATTTGCTCTCAGTTTAAGAGTTTCTACACTTGCAGACGGTTCCCATAAACTATTCTTTTGCTCGAGAAACATATGATCCCGTACGAGTGTCTATTTTAATATATTCCCCAACCTGCACAAATAAGGGAACGCGTATCACAGCACCCGTTTCCATCGTGGCAGGCTTACCACCACCTCCAGAAGTATCGCCCTTTAATCCTGGATCGGTTTCAACAATCTTAAGGATCACAAAATTAGGCGGTAGAACCTGCAAGGGAAGATCATTCCACAATGTAACAATACAAACATCTTGTTCTCTTAGCCAAAGTGCAGAGTCTCCAACAATCTTTTTATCAAATTCATACTGTTCGAATGATTCAGCAACCATGAAATGCCAACGTTCTCCATCATTATAAAGATACTGCATTTCTCTATCCACGACATCTGCTGCTTCTAAGCTTTCTCCTGATTTCATCGTGCGCTCAATCACTCTACCGGTTTTTAAGTTTCGAAGTTTAACTCTATTGAAAGCCTGGCCCTTGCCAGGTTTTACAAATTCATTTTCAAGGATTGAATATGGATCGTTATCTAAAATTACTTTAAGTCCACTTTTAAATTCATTCGTACTGTATGATGCCATAAAGAGGTTCCCTCAACATAAATAGTGGGTAAAGGTGAATATACAATTTTTTTACTTGGTGCTGATAATAACGCAACTATCGAGATAAGACAATGATTAAGGCCATTGACTATACTTCTTATTATGGAAACTGTCGTTGGACCACTGGGGTTTATAATACCAGTACAATCTTTACCTGCAAGCCAAGAGGTTACGCTTACGCCTAAAGAAGTAGCCGCCTGGTGTCAGGCTCTCTCCATCGCCGATTTGGGCACTTCTGCTAAAAAAATCTATCATGTTTTGAGTGATTGTAATAAGGTCAAGCTAAAGCCAAACGATCGATTTGCCATCATGGAACTGCTTCATGCCCATGTCCGAATCATCAGTCGGTCACTGTCAAAACACTTTACGAATCAATCTCATAAACTATCCAAACATCAACTTATGATAGCCAATTTATCCCAAACGCTTGGCCTCGAAATGGCGAATGGCTACAAACTCATTATTGAGGAGGGGATGAGTACTGAACCTTCCGAAATCCGTCCCACAATTTTGCCAGCAGCCTTGGAAAAAATAATCCATTATAATACCGGAATTTTGTTTCAAAATTATCAGTTATATTCATTACCCCCCAAAGGTACCTGGAAAGAGTTACATCTTTCTTTTAAACTTGCCGAAAAACATCAACTTTTAACCAACAACAATTTAGCCAATGATTATAAACATACTCTTCTTTTGGCAGCTGCCGATCCTTACCAATGGAATCAAAGAGAACAAAAATCTTATTTTAAAGCAGCAAAAATATGGGCAAATCTAGCTACTATACGCAAAGATCTCCCCAACAATGTCCAATCTGGGTTTTTCATTATCGATTTAAATGAAGATATGCCACCCACATTTCCTTCTCGAAATTTAGTCAAGATTTCTGCTTCCAGCCAAATATTAGACGTTAATGCCATTTTGGATAGACAGAAATCTATCCTAACTGCCATAGAACCTAATGAACTAAAAGCTAGAATTTCTCACAATCATGAACCTGAGTATGGTGTTTCCGCATCGATGTTAAAAGGATTAATTAAAGAATGGGAAACCTCTATTAGTCGATCAAACGATCGTGCAGCCCGTTCAGAATCAGTTAGGATTTGTGTGGGTTTTATTTCTACTCACTATTATTTAAACAATCAAATACCATTTCAATCTCAACAATCCAATGAATCCAACCAAAATCAAATGTCAAACTTACCAACGCTAACCGTTCAAGAAGGAAATGAGGACGAAAACAGCGCAGTACCAGAACCCAACAATATCCTAGAGAATACCCATGACACTGAAGTTACCTCTCTATATCCACTTTACTCTTGCACACTAGTCAATGAAAATTCTTCAGGCTACGGTTTACTATGGCCCGATGATACGTTTCCACCCATTCAAGCAGGTGAAATCATTGCCATAGAACGCGTAAAAGACACTACGCAATTTTGGGAAATTTGTAAAATACACTGGTTACAACATCAAAATCCGAATGAGTTCAGAATAGGTATTGAACGTTTGTCCAAAACGTGCAAAGCAGGTGCCGCAGAAACGATGGATGATGGAAAACCGAGTGGCTATAAATTACGGTGTTTATTATTAGAATCTACTCTATTAGTACCAATCTTACCTTTTAAATCCAAAACTCGAATTTTATTTACACAACCCGATGATAGTCTATCCATAGAAATTGATCTGATAGATCTCGTTGACTCTACCGGCAGCTATCAACAATTTTCATTCAATTCTAAACATTTGTTAAAAGGTTCAATACCTCTAAGCACAACAGAACCAGAACCTATTCCGACATCAGAAATCGAACAAAAAAAACTTGGAGATGATGATGAATCCAGTGAAGGTTTTGATTCTATTTGGAAAAACCTCTAAGATTCGCTTAACTTTTCCCTAAATGCCTGGATTGTCGTATTATAATCTTTAGAATTAAAAATAGCAGAGCCAGCAACAAAAGTATCTGCCCCCGCTTTCGCAAGCGTGCTAATATTCTCGACACCAATGCCACCATCAACTTCTAACCTAATTTTCTTACCACTTTTATCTATTACGCGCCTTACTTCTTTAATTTTTTCAAGTACCGTTGGTATAAATTTCTGACCACTAAATCCCGGGTTCACAGACATTAATAATATGAGATCTAATTTTTCTAGAACATAAGGCAATACATTAACAGGCGTTGCTGGGTTAAAAGCTAATCCTGCTTGACACCCATGATCCCGGATCAATTGTAAACTCCGATCAACATGCTCACTTGCTTCAGGGTGAAAAGTGATGATATTGGCACCTGCTTTTGCAAAAGCGATAATTAAGCTATCAACAGGTTGTACCATTAAGTGAACATCTATCCATGCTTTGATCCCATAACTTCGCAATGCCTGACAAACCGCCGGGCCAAAAGTGAGATTAGGAACATAATGGTTGTCCATTGCATCAAAATGGATCCAATCGGCTCCAGCTGCCAACACCGCATCCACTTCTTGACCCAATCGAGCCAAATCAGCTGATAAAATAGACGGGGCAATCACAAAAGGTTGCATAAAATCCTTTATTTAAACCAATAGCCTAAGGTTATAATGTGCAAATTGATACCATGATTACAAGGACCAATATAAGCATTTGAAAAATGAACCGCCTTATAGCCAATATCATACTCTCGATTTTGCCCAAATCGAACTCCAATACCAAACCTATCTTCAAACTGAGGATGCATTCCTAAATCTCGTCCCCCAATTTCCTTGCGGCTTAGCCATGACAATCCTATTCCAAACTCTACATAGGGCCAACCTACCACAATTTCTTGTGCCCGTTCAAATCGAATCACACCTGCCAATGCAAGAGCGTTTAATCGCTTATTACTGCCAGGTTTTGAACCATAATTGCCATTTTTATGATAAAGGCTACCTTCCCAATACCCGCTAATAGGCCAGCTTGATTCTTTGTTCCAACCTTTATCGAAGGTCTTTTGAAACCCAAGACGTAACGGAACGATATGGGCAGCACCATACCCTGTGGATAACGAAATCCCCTTGTCTGCCCACGCTTCAAAAGCCCCGAGAGCCCCACTTAGGAACATCGCCATTAAAATGACTATTCTTAACCCAAAGCTACCCAAATTCCCTTTCATTCCATATCCCATTATTTCCAGATATTCTCTCCATTTACTAGAGACAAGGCGGTTAACTTATGTTAAGATTTCCGCCTGTTCAGTTACCAAGCAATAATTTGGTAAATTAACTTACTACAGGAGCGAACCCAAATATGTCTAAAAGAAACGATAAGCGAGATCGTCTTGTTGAAGCAGCTAATGATCTGATTTATCAACAAACTTTCAATTCGACCACTCTCGCAGACATCGCTACCAAAGCGGATGTTCCACTTGGTAATGTATATTAATATTTTAAGACCAAAGACGATATTTTTAAAGCTGTCGTACAAAAAAGATCGGCGACCCTACAAGAACTCTTTTCCACATGGGATCGACAATTCCCCAATGCCAAAGAAAGACTCAAAGCCTTTATTGGCCATAGTGTGGAAACCTCAAACACCACCGCTCAGTTTGGCTGCGATATGGGAAGCCTCTGCCAAGAACTGGGTAAATATACTGGTGAATTATCTCATTTGGCGGCAGAATTAATGCACAAAACGCTTACTTGGGTGGAAGCTCAGTTTAAAACCCTGGGTAAAGGTGAAAACTCTATACTCCTAGCCAATCACCTGATTGCTAGTTTGCAAGGGGTATCTTTGCTAACTCTCACCTTTAAAGATCCTAGCCTGCTCCAAAGACAAAGCAAAAACCTAGAACTATGGCTTGAAACGGCTTAAGTTCATCTCTCTCGTCTTCCCCCTCCCCATTTGCTGGGAGGGGATCCGGAGAATATCATTGGAAAATTCAACCATAAAAAGTATTACTTTAACTCCAAAATTCTCCAGTCTACTCATATTATGCTATGCCATACTTTTTTTGCTGGTAAATTGGCTTGACGTAGAGTTTGTTAGAGCTTTAGACGTCGTGACAACAGCAGCGACTATTTTTATTAGCTGTTCCTTTTGCATACTTATCTTAATTACAGAAATTTATGGTTACAAATTAGCAAGACTAGCCATATGGTGGAATGTCCTGCTAAATATTTTGCTTATTATTCTAGGAGAACAATTAACCATCATCCCAGGCTCTAGCCTTACCTTATATAATAACATTGTTGTTTCTAGCACAAAATTAATTTTAGCTTCAGTTGTTGCAGCATTTTTTTCCCAACATGTAAATGCTTATCTCCAAGCTAAAATGAAAATAAATATGAAGGACGATTTAGTCTCCAGGTTTATATTACCGGCTATTCTCTCATCCGGATTGGATAGTTTACTTGTGAATGCAATTGCGTTTTACAAAACAATGAATACTCATCATATGATCTCAATCGTCACAAGCGTATGGTTTACTAAAATGTTTATCATTCTTATGACGACACCAATACTTGTTAAATTGAGCAAAAAATTAAAATCCATTGAAAAAATAGACATTTATGACATCAATACCCAGTTTAATCCCTTTGCAACTGAATCACGTTACACCAGTGCTGATAATTTTTTTGATCGATCTCACGCTGATCCTGAACCAAATATTGAACCTTCATCTTAATAAGGTAAAGAATCCATGAAAGACATACACATTAGATTTGACGAATTCTTATATATTCATAGTATTACTTTTCTGAACCGTTCCTGTTTTTTCTTTCGTAAGCGGGGCTAGGACTAAATTTTCAAATTGCCTAACAATAGGAGACGAAGGTATAGAGGATATGTCTGCGCTACTTGCAAATGAGCTTGTTGTGTCATCCTTTCTTTGTGTTTTAATGGTAAGCTCTTTATGATGTGCATCCAAGTAGAAGGCTGCTAAGTTTTTAAGATCGACGGCAATTGACGGATCGTAGGCTACACGGCAATGATCCAATTCGTGAAAAAGAGGCGCTCTAACAGCAGTACCCAGGGTTTTTGCCAAGATTTGCTTCATTACTTTTCTGGGTTGATTAACTTGCACTGTTTTTCCTAGCGTTTCTATAGCGCATTGGGCAGAAAAACCATGAAAAACAAGAGAAATCCCGTTATAATGTTCTGCGGGATCGATGTAATCGAAAGGATTTCTTAAGATGCCCATATGTGTTGTGGAGCATGAATTTGGTTGGGTCACGCAACCCATAGACATAATTAAATTGTTGAAATTTGTTTTAAAAAATTTAATTCCTTTTGGATCGCCAGAACTAAATTGTCGGATGATTGTATTTACTTGATCTTGAGATATGCTTTGTCCATTATTGTCAACAAAAGTGTGCTCATAAATGGGTTTAGTAATAGCCGTTTTTGAGGCATAAACGATAAAGACTTCTTTGCTTCCTATTTTATTGAGCACCGGATCAAATCCATCAAGTGCTCCCTTGATCCCATCTGTTGCGAATTCAATTAATTTGTCGGAAGTAATAGTTTTGCAGCGTGAAATAGTGCTGTTATATTCCGAGTTGTTTTCAAGTGATCCATGGATCGTTGTAAAAAAATCTGTGGCATCTTCCGGTTCTGTGCTATCTCCCTTAAGGGCATCAAGTCTCCAGCTAAGCATTTTTAAGTAGATCGCAGCGCAGTCTCTTACGAGGCGGCTATAATTCCTCCAAAATGAAACCGCTTGCTGATTGCCTGGATCTATTTTTTCAAATCCAAGATAAATGATATGATTTTGTGGGCTTAAAGCAGTTCCCGTGTAAAAATCTTTTGTTAACATTTGAAGATTTGTTAGATCCGTACGTAGCATCTCATTTTCCCCTTGCTGCGAAGATTTTTATTAAAAAAGATTACGTAGCTTACCAAAAAAATTATTTTGTATCAATAGTAAACTGAATCACCGCCAGGGCAATTAGGCTAGCCCATGATTAAATACTTGTATATACCCATTACACTACCAAGATGCGAATAGTGGCGAATGCAGAATTTGAAAATTATCTGTAATTCTTGAACGCAACAATAATTTTCTTCTGCCAATATTCTTTAAAAATCTAATTATTGCTGTACTAAATTCTGCAAAAGATTCATAATATCGGTTGTAGGTTACTTCTTCATGCAAGATTTTCCATAATCGCTCTATCGGATTAAGATTTGGCGAATACGGTGGTAAATAATGCAGTATAATTCCTAAATCTTTAGCAAATTGTTGTATCCCACTATCTTTGTGATAGCCCGCTCTTTCCCAAATCAGGTGTATTTTGTGTCGCTCAGGATGTTGCTCCCTTGTTGCAGCATTTTTTCCCCAACATGTAAATGCTTATCTCCAAGCCAAAATGAAAATAAATATGAAGGGAAATTTAGTTTCGAGGATTATATTACCCGCTATTATCTCATCTGGATTGGATAGTTTACTTGTGAATGCAATTGCGTTTTACAAAACAATGAATACTCATCATATGATCTCAATCGTCACAAGCGTATGGTTTACTAAAATGTTTATCATTCTTATGACGACACCAATACTGGTTAAGTTGAGCAAAAAATTAAAATCAATTGAAAAAATCGACGTTTATGACATCAATACCCAGTTTAACCCCTTTGCAACTGAATCACGTTACACCAGCGCTGATAATTTTTTTGATCGATCTCACACTGATCCTGAATCCGATATTGAGCCTTCGTCTTAATACGGCGAAAAATCCATAAAGACATGCACATTATTAAAGACTTTCTTCCAGAACATAAAGATTTAGTATTCCGAAATGAGGATCAACTTATGAAAAGCATGAAAAAAAGAGTCACTAAATATACTAAAGAGCCTTTTGAAGAAGTTCGTATTATTAAAGACTTTCTTCCAAAACCCAAATATTTAGTAATTAGAGAAGTATCGAATGCTAATGATACCTTGAGCCTAAAGAAATAATCTGTAGTTCACATTAAACTGCTCTGAAATTCTATGGGCAATATCTTTTCCAATAGAACGATGTCCATGTTCCATTTTGGAAAGATCCCCTTGTTCAACATCAATGATTTCGGAAAACTCCTTTTGGCTCATTCCTTCCCTAAGACGAAGTGCCTTAAGCAAAGCACCCGCTTTAGTATACTTTTGGTTAATCTCCAAAAAGGCTTCCTCAGAAGTCAAAGCAAAGCTTTTATTAAACTTACTTCTGATCCTTGCAGCAGATACTCGATCGGTAATTACGTAAGACTCGCATTTTTCTGCCAACGATTTAGGTAACTTCAAAAGCTGACCTCCCTCCGATAAATAAAAACGAGCCCCCCCCTTTAACTTACTATTAGTAGGGCGCTTTTTCGTGTGTCCCAACATAATAAACCTCCATCAAACGTATCTGTTTATCAACCACTTCCCAGCAAGAAACATAGGTTGGTTTCCCCTTTATTAAATGACAATGCCTTTTATCTTCATTCTTTTTACCATGAAGCTTCCCATAATTTGGCCACCCTTCTCCTGGATAAGGCCCCTTATCCTTTAATTCCTCGACCAATAACTGACAAACTAATTTAACATCTTCAGGCAGCTTTTCTAACTGCTTCGAAGCCTTCTTAGTTAGTTTCACAGTCCAATGCATGCTTTTATTATATAGCCAATAATGCTATATAGCAAGCGTTGCTATACATTGTGTATGTTCAACAAAAACAAGGCGTCTAGTGTCAGATTATTACATATGAGAAAGAGAAACTTGTAATATGTAATAATCTGACACCGCTAAATCAAAACGCCATTCCCAACTTCAAATTGACTTCGTAACTGCGGTAGTTAGATCCCATTTCCATATCACCCCGTACAGAAAAGAACATTCCGCCTTTAAAGTAAAAATCAGCGCCTGCACCCGGAGATATTTGAGAGTGGCCTTTGGAATAATATTGTACGGTATACTGACCCGTTTCTGCCACAAAACTGACATTCGTTTTTGAGCTCTTTAAAATACTCTTATGAATAAAACTAAGTGAAGCATTGGGCTCCCAAGAACCCGATGCAAAGGCATTTTCAAAATCATAAGTAGTCGCTGCTTTTACCCCAGCTTCACTGCGTATGGATGTGGATACTCGCGAACTCACCTTTTGATTAAAAGAAAGCGCATCCGTTGTAACATAATTTCCCTCATAGGTATAACTGAAATCCATATTGGCAAATGGAGTGACCCGCGTTTTTTCAAATTCAAATTCATATCCTGCTCCCAAATGGGGCGTCACTTGCAATCCATTATAATTGGCTCGCGCCACTCTATCATTCCAACCAAACTGGATCCTTTGCTGAATATGATAACGAATGGTTCCTGCCGCTAAAGCCGCATCTACATACCATTGATCTGGAAACCAAGTACCATATAATGTCCCAAAATAATGTGAAATATGACTGCTGCCACCATTCTTTAAAAATCCAACTTGTGATCTTGCTTGCCCCAAACCACCCCCTACAATAAAGCCTTTTTCTGGACTAAAATCTACTCCCGCGACGACTCCACCCGTTCTTGCAATAAATCCTGGATCCGTATTAATGGGTTTTTGATCTATTACTTGACCCAACCCTTGTAACCAAACTCCAGCATTAGCACTACCTTGGATCATAAGAGGATGCATTTGCCGTGCCGCATGCGTCACTAACCCATTTCGAGTGGTATTAAAAGACTTAGTTCTAGATCCATTTGATCTCCCTTTCATTTGATTTAAATAATGCAATGGATCCTCTTGTTGAGTTAATTTCATTTCTTTCATCCCTTTATAGGCTAAAGGAACGAAACCACCGACGGCACCTTCGGCTCGTATATTCTGTCTTAATCCTGCTAAGCGAACCCCACTTAAATTATTCACCGTCGAAGCACTATCTTGTACAACCACCGGCCCAGCAGCGGATACTCTAACTGGAATAATACTCTCCAAAGCTTCAAAAACACTGTCCTGCCTTCCGTTATTAACAATATCAAAATTAGTTATAGGACCGAGAAAATTATCTGCTTCATCACTTCCTACAGGTGGAGTTGTAAAACCATCAATGGAATTGGCAAGGGCTATTTGATTAGGATTGGCACCTGTTAATTGTGGCTTCAAGGAATGACGAATAAAAGAAATTTGCACAGTTGCCGTAACAGGATCATAGAGAACTTGCGGTTGAAAAGCCCCTATTGTTGGTGGCGTAATATTATTAAAACTTCCTGTCACTGTGTGGCCTGGGCCATTAACATTTATAATTTGATATTGAATATTTGCGCTGAAAGCCCCAAGTGCAATTATATCCAACGTTCCATTCAGTACCGCATTACCATTAATAATAAAATGAGACGAAGCTCCAGAGGGATCTAATTCCACTTGCGTGATACCTCCCGGTCCTACAATATAATCGCCATTGATATTAATATTACCAATAGAATTGGCAGGAACAACTGTACCATTATTAAACACATTTCCATTAATGGGTCCCACACCCCCTAGTATCCCACCAGGATTTACATTCACAACGCTCGTTAATGCTGCATTAACTGCTAATTTTCCGCCATTAATATTAGTGTTAGCGGCTGTTGTGGGTTGTGTTAAATTTATTTTTGCAATATTTTGTTTAATAATAGTTCCTGCACCATTAATAGTTCCTCCCCATGTAATATCAGCTGCTTGATCTAAAACCAAAGTTGCATTATTTACAATATTACCTGGCAAACTATTAGAGTTTCCCTGTAAAGTTCCGGCATTAACCGTTGTTAAACCTACATAATTATTATTCCCTGATAAAACCCATGTGCCATTACCCTGTTTAACTAGATTACCATTGCCCGTTATATTTCCAGAAAACGTTGTAGAGACCGAATTACTACCCGCCGTTAACTGCGCTCCTGCTAAATTAATATTACCGCCCCCACTCACATCCCCCACTATTTGATTGTGAGTATTTAAATGTAATGTGGTTCCTGCTTGAAGGGTAACCGCACCACCTACCGGTAACGCATTATTAAGATCCGTTCGCAATGTTGACGTGCCTGAGACAAAAGTGCCTCCTCCATAAGTATTCACCTGGGTTAAAGCCAACGTTCCGGTGCCTTGTAACAAGAGACTACCAACACCACTCATCACACTGGTATAACTGCCAATCAATGCTTGATCAAATGCAACTGTCGAATTATTCGTAATATTTCCCTTAAGAGAGGTACTATTTCCTTGTAATATGCCAAGTGAAACGACAATACCTCCTGTAGGATTATTTGCTGGATTTGTCAGAGATAAGGTACCTAATCCATCTTTAGTGAATACTCCGCCCCCCCCCGTAATAGCACCCGATAAAATAACATCAAACCCATTAGTATCTATTGTTCCCGCACCTGTCATTAAAACCGTTCGTGCTGTTGTAAAACCTGCTGCGCCAATTCGTAATGCGCCACCATTAAAGGTAAGTCCTCCTACTCCAACACCAATTGCCCCCAATTGTTGATCCAGGGTTACCAATAGAGTGCCTCCCGTAAATACTGTACCGCCTGAATATGAGTTTGGGGTAATCCCTGAAATATTTGTTAAAGACAACGTCCCAGCACCTATCCCTCCCACTGAAAAACTCCCTGCACCACTTAACACGCCCGATAAAATTGAATTCGTTCCACCCGTATCTATCGTGCCAACTCCTGCATTAAAAATTAAATTGCGTGCAGTGGTGACATCTGCGGTAAATCCTAACTTTCCACCCGCATTTAATGTAACGCCTGCAATTGCAGTTCCTAATTGACTATCGGTACTAATTTGTACTGTACCACTCGAAATTATTGTACCTCCCGAGTAGTTATTGGGGGTAATTACAGAAACATTAGTCAATGCCAATATTCCCGTACCCAATTTTGTTAAACCACCCGCCCCTGTAAATTGCCCAGAAAATGTAGACGTTAATGCACCTGTATCGATAGTTCCAGCACTCGTTAATGTCACTGTTCTATCGGAGATAATCCCAGCTGTTAATGCTAGGGTTCCATTATTAAATGTTAATCCTCCGGCTGCTCCACCCAATGCAAGATCCGAAGCAATTTGCAAAGTACTTCCGAAAACTGTTGTCCCACCCGTATAGTTATTGGCATTGTTTGTCGCGATAAAAGTCCCTGGTCCCAAATACGTTACTGGCCTTGCGCCTCCTGTCTCTCCAATGGCGCCTGATAGGGTTGTTATTACCCCTGCACCCGTGCTGGTAAATACACCACCCCCTGCACCGAATGTCACGGCACGATTAACATTAATTAGTGACGTGTTAAAACGCAGCGCACTGCCATTTGAAATATTAATACCACCACTTGCGCCTAATTGATTGATAGCACCAATTTCAACAATGCCTCCTGTAATATTTGTCCCACCGGTATAAGTACTTGCTGTTTGTAATATAAATGTACCAGGCCCTGCAAAAGACATTGCTCTCGCACCACCTGTTTCTCCAATCGCACCTGAAACCGTGGTCGTAACACCCCCTGCCGTACTGCTAAATATGCCATTGCCCGCACCTAATGTAATGGCACGATTCACCGTAATTCCTGTGGTATTAAAGCGTAAAGTACTGCCATTTGAAATATTAATACCACCGCTTGTGCCTAATTGATTGATGGCTCCAATCTCAACAATGCCCCCTGTCATATTCGTGCCACCGGTATAGGTACTGGCCATTTGTAATATAAATGTTCCAGGACCTGCAAATGTCATTGCTTGTGCACCACCGATTTCTCCAATCGCGCCTGAAACTGTGGTCGTTACTCCCGCACCCGTGCTACTAAATATCCCACCGCCTGCACCCAATGTGATCGCGCGATTCACCGTAATTCCTGTGGTATTAAAGCGTAATGTACTGCCATTAGAAATATTTATGCCACCGCTTGCACCTAATTGATTGATGGCTCCAATCTCAACAATGCCCCCTGTCATATTCGTGCCACCGGTATAGGTACTGGCCGTTTGTAATATAAATGTTCCAGGACCTGCAAATGTCATTGCTTGTGCACCACCGGTTTCTCCAATCGCGCCTGAAACTGTGGTCGTTACTCCCGCACCCGTGCTGCTAAATATGCCACCGCCCACGCCTAATGTAACCGCTCGATTCATCGTAATGCCCGTCGTGTTAAAACGTAAAGTACTGCCATTGGTGATACTAATCCCACCACTTGCACCCAAATTATTAATTGCTCCAATCTCAAGAATTCCACCTGTAATATTTGTACCCCCGGTATACCCACTTGCACCACTTAAAATCACCGTGCCGGTATTTTGTTTGGTTAAAGTCCCGTTTCCATTCATCACACCGCCATAGGTTCCAGAAGTGGTTTGATCAAAAACCACGGATGCATTATTCACGATCGCGCCTTGTAAACTTGTTGTGGTGCCTTGCAATACACCACCCGAAACAGTCGTGCCTCCAGAATATAAATTCGCACCTCCTAAAATTACCGTGCCCACATTTTGTTTGGTTAAACTCCCTGTGCCCGTCATCGCGCCAGCATAAGTTCCATTGCCTACCTGATTAAACACCACTGACGCATTATTTAAGATTGCGCCTTGCAAACTTGTTGTGGTTCCTTGCAATATACCTGCTGTAACTGTTGTACCACCGCCATATCCATTGGGACCCGATAACGTTAATGTTTGCGCTCCTGATTTTATCAATCCTCCTGAACCTGTTATTATTCCAGAATATGTCGAACCATTAGTTGAATTAACTGTTAAGGTTGCACTTCCTAAGGAAATATTTCCATTGCCAACCACATCAAACAAATCTCTAATAGTTTGATTATTATTACTAAGAACAAATAACCCAGCGCCATTAAAAGTGACATCACCTAAACTAGGCATAGCATTAGCAGAATTCATCTGTAAAGTTGCACCCGAATTAATGGTGGTGCCACCACTATACGTAATCGTACCTCCACTGGCTAAGCTATAAATAACAATACCCGAGTTGGCATTTAAAGTAACTCCACCCGAATGATTAACAGCTTGAGCAGCATCAGGTTGAATGGTTAATGTTCCAGTACCACTCTTCGATAATCCACCTACTCCACTCGTAGGACCTGATAATGTTAAATTAAACCCATTGGTATCAACTGTTCCTGCACCTGTCATAATAAGACTACGCGCAGATGAAAACCCTGCGGTTATTTTTAAAGTTCCATTATTAAAAGCAATCGTATTAGCTACATTACCGAGATTCGCATCTTGACTGATTTGCAGCGTTCCTCCTGAAATTTGATTTGTCGCACCAGAATAAGTATTAACCCCATTTAGTACTAATGTCCCTAACCCGCTTTTCGTAAAAGTAGAACCTGCCGTAGTACCACTATCAATTGTTCCATTTAATGTTTGCGTAAATGTATTACCAACATTAAATGTAATGCCAAACGGTGTTGAGCCACTTGAATCATTTGTATGAAAAAAGAAATCTTGACCACTGGCAGATCCGTTTATGCCACCGGTACCACCAGTTAAACCAGCAGTTACTGTGCTCCCAGTAAAATTTGTTGAGGTTGTAGAATTCGCAATAACAAGTGTTCCACCTTTACGAACAAATACAGCGCCACCATAACCTGATCCCCCTGATCCTCCTGGGGTTGGACTAGGGCTCACTGCACCACCACCTCCACCCCCATTACCGCCTCCGAAAACAGAAGTTCCACCACCGCCTTGTCCACCACCACCACCACCGCCAAAGCCGCCCAAGCCCCCGGTTACTGCAATATTGACATTGCCTCCTCCTCCTCCGAAGTCGCCCCCTACCCCAGCCGTTGTGGCAGCATTCGCATTAGTGCCTCCTATTCCACCACCACCACCATTTGCACGGTTGTTAGTACCACTGGCTCCACCACCACCACCTCCTCCTCCGCCATTTGCACCAGCGCCTCCACCAACCGGCCCCTCAGGAGATGTCCCACCTATTCCGCCAGAGCTGACTCCCGTTATTAAGGTACTTGCACTTCCAGCATTACCCGGGTTAGGTAAACCTGTTCCCCCAACACCCCCAGTTGCACCCAGTCCGCCCCCACCACCACAGGAAACGAAAGGTCCTGAAGTACCTCCAGCCCCCCCTAACATTCCACCACCACCCCCACTACTACTTGAACCAGTTGCCCCACCACCAGCTCCGCCTTGGGCATTATTTCCTGAAAAAGCAACATCAGATAAATTTACGGTTGCCCCAGTATTTATAAAAAGTCCACCACCAGCCCCTAGACCTCCACCCCCAGCTCCTCCTGGTCCACCAGAAGGAGCACCACCACCGCCACCACCCACGCCTCCTGTGGATTTTCCATTGTTGATGTTAAGCTTGCTTAGGTTGACCGTTCCGGCATACGCAAAAAATAACCCTGCTGTATTATTTCCATTTACTGTTATGGCTGCAGCAGTAGGGGCAATATTCACGGATTGGCTAATAACAGGAAGATTCGAAGTAATACTGATATTCGCAGCTAAAGCAGAATCAATATTGATGATGTTAGGAGCAGCAGGCGTACTAGCAGTAGCATTAGAATTTAAAATTGCCTGCCTTAAAGATCCTGCCCCACTGTCATTATTATTATTTACTGTAAATGTAGCCGCACCAACACCGAATGAAGTTAAAACTGATCCCAATAACAAAACTGAAGTAAAAAACTTCACCTATTCTCCCTAACGACAATACGATCCTTGTTAATTTTGTTAGTTAACTCTTTTCCGACTCACTAAGTTAACTAATAATTTAATAATTATAGGAGAGGAATTTAAGAAATATGAGATGACAAAGTGAAAAAATCGGGTTCTTTTCGCTTATTTTCTAGCGAAATCCCCGGGCTTGTCGCACCACATCGTAGGCTACTGTGATTTGTTGGGTCTTTTCTTTGGCCATTTTAATCATCCCTTCGGGTAAACCACGAGACGCCAATTTATCTGGATGATGTTGATTCATTAAACGCCTATAGGCTTTTTTGATTTCTTGCGGCGTCGCACTTGCAGCAACCCCTAGTACCCCATAGGCCCCCTCTAATTTGGAAGCTGGATCTGGTGGCGATTGCCGCCATTGTTGCTGATTTGCCCCACTCCACCTTTGATTATCATACGCACTTCCTTGTCTACTCCGATATTGAGATTGATATGCACGAGCATTCGCCTCGAATTGTGATGAAAACCATTGATGAAAGGCCTGACTCGCCCATTGTTGTGCCCATAATTGTTCAAATTCTTGGGGAGAAAAACGCAACTTCTGGCAAATATATAAAAAGATCCGTTTCTTCTCCGGAAGCAACTCACCATCCGCTAAGGCCACTTCCAATTGGATCTCAATAAAAAATCTTAAAAGATCGGGATGGCTTTGACATTCCTGCCATAAAAGCGATAAGGCTTGATCCAAATCAAACTCAGCTTCTTTACCCTCATTAAAATAGCGAATGGCTTCTAACCTTAAGGTTTCATTCAAATCTAAACGTGTCATGGTTTGCTCTGCTACACGAATTTCGTGTTCGCTAACACGTCCATCTGCTTTAGCAAGATGCCCCATCACTGAAAAAGTTGCCTGAAAAAACGCTTGTTGGATGGCTAATGCGCGAGGACGTGGGATTTGATTTAAATGTAATTTAAGACCCTGATCAAACCAACTGCCGATCCAATATCCTAGGATCCCACCAAAAAATCCCAGCATTTTAAAGCCAAGAAATGTGCCAATGATTCTACCCCAGATCACCATATTCTTACGATTCATTCAACATCAATAGTTGATCCGGAGTTCCTAAGTTATGCCATAATCCTTTGTAATATTCACCCGTCACTAATCCTGCCTGGATGGCCTTTTTAAATAAGAGGGATACCGGAAACTTGCCTTCTGGACATCCTTCAAATAATTCTGGACGATACACAGCTATGCCCCCAAAATTTAATAACGGAGCCCCAGTTTCACACACTTTTTCATGAATTAGCGCATAATCGCCTACAGGATGATAGGGCGGATTATCCACCATCACCATATGTAATAATCCTTTTGGTTTTTTTGGCAAACACACAAAAGGAAAATCGGTGAAAATATCACTGCTAAGCGCAATAAAAGGATCTGATCCCAATAATGCCAAAGCTTTAGCAATCCCCCCACCTGTTTCTAACACAGGATCTTCGGGTGAATATTCTATATTAACCCCCCATTCTGAACCATTGCCTAAAGCCGCTTGAATTTTATATCCCAAATAGCCAAGATTAATAACAATATCATCAATACCCGCTTTTTTTAAGGCCATAATATGATATACAATTAAAGGCTTATTTTTAATTGACAATAATGGTTTAGGAATTTGATCCGTCAGTGATTCCATTCTTTTGCCGCGACCAGCAGCTAATATCATCGCTTTCATTTATTCTACAACCACTTCAGGCAACGCTTCGAAAAGATTATTTAGAGGCTTTAACTCTGTATATCGATCTGCCGCTTCAAATAGATACGTTAAAACTTGAGGAATATCTTTAAGATAACCTGATTTATTATCGCGATGATGCAAACGGGCAAAGATCCCTAAATTTTTTAAATGGCGTTGAACTCCCGTCCAATCAAACCAACGCAAAAATTCCGATTTACTTACGTCTTCTCTTAATAGTCCAGATTGAATGGCACGATCTTGAAAGTTTGCTACCCACCCCTCAAC
>JBEICO010000010.1:0-18132 GCA_040383965.1 Francisellaceae bacterium | reverse complement strand
GTTCGTGCTGTCGCATTCTTTTTGACTATTCCTTTGATTCCGTGCAGGAATCTCTTGACGCTGCTTTTCGCAGGCTTGATGATAAGCTTCCTTTTGTATTTTCGGATGCTCATACCAAGAAAGTCAAACCCTTCATTTATATGAGTGATTTTTGTTTTCTCTTTTGACAGGGTTAAACCCCGTTCTTGGAGAAAACTTTCTACAGCCGGCTTCACCTTATTCTCCAGAACTTCTTTAGTTACACCCGTGATGATAAAATCATCTGCATAGGTGCAAATATAAACTTTATTCCTTTTTGCGTAGGATACTTTCTTTTTAACAAAAGTTTCCATTCCACTAAGGGTTATGTTTAAAAGCGTTGGAGAAATGATTGAGCCTTGCGGTGTTCCACGTTCTGTAGGATAAAATTCACCCTTTTCTACATATCCCGCAGCAAGCCATTTCTTTAGCATTTTCTTATCCATGGGTACATTATTTAGTAACCATTGATGAGAGATTGCGCAAAAACAGTTTTCAATATCCCCCTCTAAAATGTATTGCGCTGATCCTTCTTTTGCAAGTATTTTAAAACACTGCTCAATAGCATCTGCTGTCGATCTTAGAGGTCTGAAACCGTAGGAACACTTATCTGCCATCATTTCCGATATTGGTTCCAGAGACAACAGGTGTAATGCTTGTTGACCTCTGCACAACATTGAAGGAATTGAAAGCGGTCTGCGTTTTCCTTTTTGTTTCTTCGAGATATAGATGCGTCTCAATGGCTGAGTTTTATAACCCTTCCGCTTGAGTAACATCACTGCAACCATTTTTTGATGAGGTGTCTTCCAAATAATACCATCTACTCCCGGTGTTTTTGCACCTTGATTTTGAGTAACTCGTTTCACCGCAAGCAATTTTGCGCTGAACGAGTGGGTCAGGATCCATTGCAGAGATTTGACTTTGCCATATTTCCCTTCCCGATATGCCTCCGCGATACGCATCTGAAGCCGTCGTACTTCTGTCACCACTTTCTTCCAATCTATGTCTTTCCAGCGATGGTTCGAAGCTGAGGATGCACCAGTTATTGCCGTAGCTTTTACCGTCATTTGCTTTTCCTCATTACCTACAGTTCTCCAAATTTTCTCACGTTCAAAGACCAATCGGACGTCAGCACATTTTCATGTTCGGTTATGTTTCAACCGATATCCGTGCCATTACAGCACGGCCTTCGCTTTTTCCGATATCCCAATCCGGCATAGCTTTCGGTTAATCTCACGATTAACTTTCCCTATTCGGGAGTTATGCCGGGTTCCCACGTTCCGCAGAAGAAAGCAGTGTTGGGTTAGGTGTCCGCTCTAGGCCGAGGAAAGATGATCACGAAGTGGTACACGGTGGTTCACTTACCTTTTCCTTTACCTTTTGGTTCGAGTGTTTCAGCCATTTGCACTCGATATTCTTTACGACCCCTTAACTTGCGGATTCACTTAATGTTCACCGTACCAACTACCTAGCACTTACCCAGTCGTGGCTACCAGGAGGGACTGTCTTTTGCAAGTAAGTCCCCGGATTTCTAATCCTTCGTTACATTGTCGGATCAGCTCTTTATTCATGATCCTAGATTCAATTGGTGATACAATTGGTCTTCTGGTTCCATAAAGGTACCGAAGACAGCTCTCTTCTGTAGCTTCGTGTCGCACTCCATTATAAAACACCAGTGGTATTACCAAAGGTAATTTATCCTGTTTATTTTTCTTAATATGGTCATTCCAGATGCTAACAACATATTGCCAAAGTCGAAATGGCATAAGATTATCGACCGAAGACTGATGCTCTGCCAGGACATAGATGTAAGCACATTCAAAATCTTTTAAAAACCGAATTTTATAGAGCATATCCGAAGCTGAATACTGCAAAGCCTTATCGATATAGCTACCAGGCTGTAATTCCAAAGTATCAAAATCAATATGTGCTCTAATTGCCTCGGACAAATGCTGCCTAAAAAAATCCCGTGCCACTATGACATTTGACATAGTAGCCTTAAAAAACTTATCGTGAGGATTGTGGACAACGCTCATGCTTAAACCCTCAACATTTCTTTATAACAGCATAAGTGGAATTTATTTATTGGTATATCCGATATTTATCGGATATTGAATCAAGAATTTTGTACCACTTTATCCTGAGGAGCTTTGTCAATTTTTTTTCCGAGAAATGATGAGCGAAAATATCTCATGGCGGGCATTTCAAAGGTATAATGCAACACATAAGACGAGCTGTAAACGCAAAGTAAATACGTTAAGAAAAGAGGCATCTCATTATAAGAACTTCTTGGAATATTAAAAGAATCGCTTATCATCACAAATAGAATTTGCATTGGAAAATGGATTAGGTAAGTGGCGTAAGCGGGTTTACCAAGTAACTGAATGGCTTTTGATGAAAAACTATTCGCTGCCGGATTGACAAGTAATGAAAAAGAAAAAAGGATGGCAGGGATTAAAATAAAATACTTCATAAATAATAGCTGATAAAAATGTTCTCTTAGACGAAAATATAAGCCTAACCTTGATTGATATGCCACAACTAACATGAGGGCGACAAATAACGCAAACCATCCAATTAATTTTTGAATTTTTATTTCCAGCTTGTCTATTTTACTATATATTTGAAATAGTACGCCTCCTAAAAAAAACAACAAGATACACTTCATGATTCGAAACATAAAAATTTCTAGGTAAATCAAAAGAAACATGGAAGCCACTATGCACAAGAGCCGTATAAAAGACAATCTTACTTTAAAGGCAACTAAGAAAAAAATAATGCAGGCTATATTTTCAACAGACACGCTCCAAATCACTTGATTAAATGATTGGCCATGCTCAAACCCCCAATACGACATTAAAAAAATATTAAGAAAAAAGTGATATAGATCAAAATTTTCATTGTAAAAATAATAATAATTGTGGAAATGATGGTAAATAAGTTGCAGCACAATAACCAGGAACAACGTTAATATATGTAAAGGATATAGCCGGGAAAGACGTATAATGGCAAATTCTTTAAAGGAAACCCGCTTTTCATAAAAGGCATCAGAATATTTCCAGAACAATACAAAGCCCGAAATCACCCAAAATAACTCTACGGACTGTCTGATATAACGATAAAAAAATTGATACAATGGAAAATCTATAGTAATTGAAATCATTTCAGAAATGGCAATATTGTCGGCAACAAAATTTCTATTATGTAAGACAACAATTGAAAATGCACAAAGAAATCTTAGTAATTCTATTCCAACAAATTTTCTTTGATCTGTTGCTGCCACGCCATTTTCCTCTAAAATAAGATATTAATTATAATAAGAGTAGCCGCCCAATAGAGAATAGTCATGCCACTACCCATTTTGAAAAAATCTTTGGGTTGATAGCCCCCTGGGCCCGCAATAAGCGCATTCACCTGTTGGTTTGGCATTAGAAAAGTATTCGACGAGGCAACCGCCACTATTAAAGCAAACATTCTGGGATCGGCTCCAACATTGATAGCTAATTCTAAGGCAACTGGTACCAAGACAATGGTGGCTCCGACATTGGATATCACATAGCCAAACAAGGTAGCAAGAACAGCCAATCCCAATTGTATTGACCAATTGGGAAGATTATTTTGTAATAAGATAGTATGTTGAGTTAACCAGTCGGTAGTATGGGTAGTCTGCATCACTAACCCTAAAGGGATCAATCCTGCTACCAAAAAAACGGTTTTCCAACTCACACTTTCATAGGCTTCATCCACCGTGAGCACGCCGGTAGAAATCATCCCTGCAGCTCCCAGTAACAATGCTACCGAAACTGGAAAGTGCCCAACCACAATAAGCAGGATGGATAGCATAAAAAAGAAAATGGCATACTTTCTTTTTTTGGGACGAATTTCTTCTCTGGGATACGCCGTGGTAACCACCACAAAGTCTGGATTTTTATCAAACTCAGCCAAGGCTTCCCAACGACAAAACATTCCTAAAGTATCCCCAGAACGTATCACTAATTTTCTAAGTTCTTCCCCTCGGTAGACTGTTTTTCCCCGGTAAAGTGCCAGTACGTGCAATTGATACGTACGCTTCATGTGCAACTCTCCCAACTCTTTACCAATTAATTGAGAGCTTGGGGGAACTACCGCTTCACATAATCCTGCCTTAACTGGATGCAACATTTCGGTAAATAAGTTTAAGCGTGGCATTAGTTTTAGTTTATGTTGATCGACAAAAACATCTATTACTTCCTTATGCCCCATCACTGCAAGCCTAGAATCTGCTTCAATAATAATTTTTCGAAGGGGAGGAAAATGAATTTCTTTTCCCAAAATAATCGCCAACACGGAAGAGGAAGGATCTAGCATGAGTTCAACTTCTGTTAGCGTTAATCCGATTAGATCGCTGTCCTCAAGTACTTTAACTTCAAAAATATCCCCGCCTTTTCCATAGGTTTTTGAAAAGTGGGTTTTCGTCGTCCCACTGCTATAGTTTTGCAAAGGCTCTATAGGTAGTAACCGTTTGCCAAGCAGTATTAGATACAAAACCCCTATCAACAATGACACCAACCCAATGGGGAATACTGAAAACAAATGAAAAGGTAATAATACGTGGGTATGATCTTGATAATAAGGATGTGAAGTCTTAAGCAAACTGTTTAATAAAATAAGTGGGCTGCTACCAATCATGCTTAATGTTCCACCCAAGATAGAGCAGAAAGCAATGGGCATCAGAAGCCTAGACTTTGGGATCCCAGTACGAACTGTGATTCTTGTCACCACCGGAAGCAATAAAGCTACGGTGCCAACACTTCGCATAAATGCGGATAAAAAACCTGAGGAAAGCATTAATACTAAACTGATTTTATTGGGACGCTCTCGTCCCAATTTTAAGATCCCTCTTGCAATTCTGGATGCTATACCACTTTTTTCTAGGCCTGCCCCAATTATCATCACGGAGATAAAGGACATCACAGCTTCGCTTGAAAACCCTGAAAACAATTGTTCTGGAGGTAGTAATCGAGTAATGCCTAACACCACTAAGACTAAAACGGCAACCACATCTACTCGAATGACATTGGAAAGAGATAACAAAACAGTGAGGCCCAAAATGCAAAGCACAAGGATCATATCAAATGTTAAGTAAACCGTGCTCGTCACGTCTGTCTTCCCTTACTGTTATTTTAGCGGACGAGTTTAAACATCAAATCCCAAGTTTGATGACCCAACTCCAATCCTCGTTGTTCATATTTGGTAAGAGGACGAAAGTCTGGACGTGGAATAAACTCTCCCTGTTGTGCCACATTTCTAAAATTGGATGCCAAAGTCAGCACCGACATCATATGATAAGCATAGTCCATCCAATCGGTTGCCAAATGAAAAATTCCTTCTTTCTTTAATTTTCTAGCCACCAAGGCAACGAATTCAGGTTGTACTAAACGACGCTTATGATGCCGTGTTTTAGGCCAGGGATCCGCAAAATACAACTGCAAAGCAGCTAGACTGTTATCTGGGATCTTTTGCGCTAATATTTCTTGTGCATCGGCACAGATAATCCGAATATTGGTGAGCTGATATTTATCGATGGCCACGAGCAGGCTTCCCACACCCGTGCGATAAACTTCTATTCCAATAAAATCCTTATCCGGGGCAAGCCTTGCCATCTCAACCAACGAATGACCATCCCCAAAGCCAATTTCCAAAATTTTATCCGCAGAACGCCCAAAAAGAGCATCTAGATCGTATTCGCCTTCTGTGGCAGTAGCGGAGAGGCCAAAAATGGGCCATAGCATGTCCCAAGCCTTTTGCTGCGTTCTGGTCATTCTACCTTCACGGCGCACATAGCTTCTAATAGGTCGGAGGTTGGAAATTCGTTGCATGGTACACACCCTACCTATTAAGAAGTTAATTGTCAATTACATAACATAGTTAGAGTAGAATGGGCCTTGTTGCGCCAATAATTTAGGCGTTTGGGCTTATGAACTAAGCAGCTCTTTAAATCTTAGTGGACATAGGTATGACCAAGCTAGCCATTGTAACTGGGATTATTATTAACCTCCATTACTGAAGATAAATGTTGGTAAATTTGGGAAAACTGTCGAATTAGTAGAATACTCAACCCATTGTAAAGAACCATCTGCATTAAAGTTGGCAACACTAACAAGAATAATTTGATTAGTAACCTCACCGCTAAGAGGATCCGTTTGGAAAGCTGTTGGATTCCCAACTACACCAACAGCACAAACACCACTTATAGCACCCATACCTAATGCGCCATCCAAATCTGAGGTAATAACGTACAATACTACATTATTTGAATTGACCATTACGTTCTCGTTAGCATTTGGCATTGCGTTACAAGATGTTGCACCACTTGTCGACATATAGTCTTCCACTTGAAGTTTTCCAGCACTAATATAGCTAATAAGCTCTCCAGTCCTCGCTCTAAGCACATAACTTTGATAAGAAGGCACTGCAATAGCAGCAAGGCTCCCAATGATCGCGATAACTATCATTAACTCTATTAGTGAAAAGCCTTTTGATATGTTGTAATTACGCATAATACATCCTTCTAATCTGATACTTTTATAACTATTAGATTTCTTTTTATAAGGAAGTTCGGTCTTACAAGAAATTCTCAAATGTTATAATGCATCGATTCTGTTAGGAGAGCATAACCTTTTCATAGTATTTGCAACTGTGCCATTACACGCATATTGAAACAATTGCATGAGAATACCGATCATACTTCATGAAGATGGGCAGATATTTTAAGCATTGCCTTACAACCCTAGCGTGGTTATGAAAAAAGCGCCTCAAAAAGAAATTATTTGCCTGTGCAATCTGCTAAAAAATCATCATCAATGCAAATAAAAGCAAAAAGAAAACCAGCGCGATCACCTTAGAAGAAACAGATCCTTTTATTCGTCCCGAGTCCTCTTTAAAACCATACATGAACAAAAATGCCACTCAGAAAGGGGCTCGCCCAATCCCTACTCAAAATAATGGCAAAAGAGATTAATTGTCAATTACATAACATAGTTGCGGAAATAGGGCTTTAAGGTATAATGCCTCATGATTAGAAAATTATTTACCTTGATATTCATGAGTTTGGTTTGTTTGCTAGCCGCTTGCGGCCAAAGTGGTCCTCTTTATTTACCTGAATCCAATCAAACCGCTAAAAATCCTTAAATAAAACCAATATTTGCATCTGGTCCTAAAGCCCTTTAAGCTTAATAATATGATGATTTACTTTACTAAAATGCATGGGCTTGGAAACGATTTTGTCGTGATCGATCTTATCACGCAACGGGTAAAGTTCGAGAAAGAACACGTTCAACGGATAGCCGATCGAAACTTAGGCGTTGGGTGCGATCAACTCATATTTATTGAACCCCCGATTCGCAGCACCGCAGATTTTTATTATCGAATTTTTAATGCCAATGGAAATGAAGCCGAACAATGTGGAAACGGCGCTCGCTGTGCAGTCAAATTCTTTTATGATAATCGCTTTACGAATAATCGAACTTTGGAAATGGATTGTCTTGCAGGTTCTGTTACTGGAAAAATTGAAGAGGATAATAGGGTAACTGTTAGCATGGGTATACCAGAAATAATACCCGACAGTATCTCTTTAAACGTAGAAGATACTGTGCTCTCTATGCGTGTGGTTTCTATGGGAAACCCTCACGCCATCTTAGAAACACCCAACATTGATACAGCCCTTGTTCATAAAATGGGATCGTTGATTAGTACACATCCCTATTTTCCTAAAGAAACTAATGTCGAATTTATGCAAATTCTAGATCGGAATCATATTCGTTTAAGAGTTTTTGAAAGAGGTGTAGGAGAAACCTTAGCCTGCGGATCGGGCGCTGCCGCTGCCGTTGTGTCAGGGATCCGAAGCGGGGTGTTGGAAAGCCCTGTTACGGTGGATTTCTCAAAAGGCCAGCTTAAAATAACCTGGGAAAAGCCTGAGGCACCTGTTTATTTAACCGGCCCTGCCACCTTGGTTTTTATGGGTCGCCTGTGTCTATAAGGGATCCCTCTATCCAAGCATTTTTGGATTACCTTCAGCATGAAAGGCAATTCTCATTGCACACAGTGACGAGCTATAAAACCGATTTGCTAGATGCCTTTCATTTTTTCTCAACCCAAAATATAACCAATTGGGAAAATGTAGAAGAAAGCACTGTCCGATCATTACTTTCCTTTAAACGTAACCAAGGAATCGAAGCCCGCAGTCTTAATCGACAACTCTCTGCTTTAAAAACTTTTTATCGATTTTTAACCCAAAAAAAACTAATACATACTAACAAAATTTCAAAAGTTGCCACTTTAAAAACCAGCAAACCTCTACCAAAAGCCATTGACGTGGATCAAATGGCCAAATTGTTAGAGTTTCCAAGTTCCAACCCAATGGCAATTCGAGATATTGCGATTATGGAATTGCTATATTCATCTGGCTTAAGAATTTCCGAAATGGTTTCTTTAAACTTAGAAGATATCGATCTCAAACAGCAACAAACTGCAGTAATGGGTAAGGGTAAAAAAACCAGATTAGCACTTATAGGTAAATTTGCGGTACAAGCCATTCAAAATTGGTTAAAAATTCGAGTCGCTTTAGCTAAACCCACTGAAACAGCACTTTTTGTCAACAAAAATGGATCTCGATTAAGCGCGAGAGGTATTCAATATCGCTTATATAACATTGGAATACAGCAAGGGTTAGGATCTAGAGTTACCCCGCATCGATTTCGTCATAGTTTTGCAAGCCATTTACTAGAATCCAGCAATGATCTTCGCAGCGTCCAAGAACTTCTTGGCCACACCGATTTAAGCACCACAGAAATCTATACGAAAGTAAACTTCCAACATTTAGCAAATATTTATGATCAATGTCACCCCAGAGCCCGAAAGCTGAAAAAGGAGCATGAAGAATGAAAATACAACCCACTTTTCGAATATTGTTTCTACTGGGAGGAATTGCCACGGTAGCTGTCTTGGGTTTTGCTTATTTTCTAGAGTATTATTTTGATTTAAACCCCTGCCCCTTATGTTATTTACAAAGATATTTACTGTGGAGCATTATGATCCTTTTTGCGCTAGGCGCACTTCAAAATTGTCTGAACTGGGGCCGCTATATTTATAGTGCAGGGATCATGTTTATCAGCACTCTTGGCATTTTGCTTGCTTCTAGACACTTATGGTTGCAATATTTCATTTCTGCTACAGACATAACATCGACTTGTATGGCTGGATTTGAAACGATGTTGAAGTTTAAACCTCTTTTAGAGGTGTTAAAAGATGTGCTAACCACGTCTCAAGAATGTACAAAAATAGATTTTACCCTTTTAACAATACCCCTTTCTGGGTGGTCATTTCTCGGGTTTATGGGAATAATTTGCTTTGTTGTTGTTATTGTGGGGCTACAAATAAAAAGGCGGATTTAAACCCGCCTTTTCTTAATTCATCCTTGATATATCGACAATCCTTGTCAGCCAATCCATTGGCTTCTTCCTAACTATCCTTCCTGGATACAGTTTCAGAATACCAAATCAGAATTTATATACAAGCTGCTCTACATCCAAATTATTTTTAACAAAATGCTGCAACAAGCAACCATAAAACTAAATATCCTATATTTTTCAAAATATTAACAATTTATAAGCTCCAAAATTGATGTGGGTTAGAGTATAAATAAGCTTTTGGCTTACACCATTTTACGAGATAACCTACAGTACAAAGGTCACTATCTCTTAAGCTGAGTCACCTGCAAAAGCCGAGATACTTGACTTACAGGAAAGGGTGGCTTTAACTAAGATAAGTAACGCCACTAAGGGTATTAATGGAGGGTTCTCATTTTGCTGCAACATAAAAGAATTGATCTTTTCCCAAGAACCCAAATCGACCCCCTCATTCAACAATGGTTAAAGCAACGACAAGCAGTGCTGGTACACTATAGTGAACTCTGCACCGGTAGACTTTCAGAAACTGAGAACTTACAACAATTCTGCCAAACCTTAATGGATTATATTTCTAACGGTCATTTTAAGATGTTTGAGAAGCTGGCTGAATTTTATCATGCTTCACAACCACACTTTCAAGAATTGGATGCTGCATTACTAAATAAGATCCTGCAGACCACTGATCACGCTTTAGATTTTAATGAAAAATATACTGATCCTAAAGATCTTAGCGCCTTATTAAGCGATCTATCACCACTTGGTGAATCACTTGCCAACAGAATGGATTGGGAAGACGAATATATTAAGCATTGCTTGCAACATTCTGCCTAAACTTACGAAGAAGGAACATAATAGGGGCAAGAACTAGGTGCCCAAAGCGGACCATAAGTTCCATCTCCCACTATATTGCAAGCCCAGGTAACCACACCCTTATCAGCTGAAATAGTTGGGGTATAAACCACTGCAACTCCCACAGCGCCTCCATTTGCGATAAAGTTTTTTAATGCAGCTTCTATGGAGCAATCTGCATGAATTCCAATATCCCATACACTTGGACTTGGATCAGACAAATCAAAATAAACCCAATTGGGATTATCTGCATTCATGCCACTACAATCTAGATTTCCACCATTAGACAATAAATAATCATTAACCATACTTTGATAATTGCCTGTTAAAGCAATAGCCTTAACCAGATACCCTCTATAAACATAATTAGAATATGTTGGAATCGCTACGGCTGCTAATATCCCTATAATAGCGACTACAACCATCAATTCTATTATCGAATATCCTTTCTGTTTTCTATTAATCATGCAAGATTAGACCTGAATGTTAGAATTCAGTTCAAAACGATTTGTTTGTAGGTACACTTTAACGTAATGTTATTTTGGCCAATCGCGCTCTAAGTGCTGTAATTTATTGGGTTTATCTTTCCATTCTTCTGCATCTGGTAGCCCCCCTTTATTGCTAATAAGCACCGGCCATTTTTTAGATAACTCTGCATTCAGAGCTATAAACGATTTTTGATCTTCGGGGACATCGTCTTCTGAGTGAATGGCATTGGCAGGACATTCTGGTTCACATAGGGCACAATCAATGCATTCATCTGGATCAATTACTAAGTAATTAGGACCTTCCCTAAAACAATCCACCGGACAAACCTCAACACAGTCGGTATATTTACAGCGAATACAATTTTCAGTTACCACAAATGTCATAGAATTTTCCTTTGCCAAATTATTTTCTGGATTGTTTTTAGCATATCATTCAGAAAATTAAAAAAAAAGCCTTTCAATTGCTCGTAAACTCATAAAAAATAATTCTTGCAGAGGGCGTTTTAATATGCAAATAAAAGGCTTAGTGATATAAAGTGCACGCGTTTTGGCAATAATCGCCGCTAAAATTCCCGTTAAGAGCCGATCGTCAATCACCAATACTTGCTGTGGACTTAACTTTGTTAATTGTAGAATTTCTAAAATTCCATCGGGATAGGGTTTTTTCTGCTTTGAGCTAATGATGGCTATTTCGCTGTACTGTTGAGAGAAATACTCTATTCGACTTAGAATAGGTTTATTAGTTAGAACAAAAACTCTACTTTTACCCAAGGCTGACGTACAAGACTTAAGCCATTTATCCACCTCTTTGCTTAAGGTTGTTTCTCCATACGGAGCTAAAACACCATCATAATCTATTGCCAATACTGCAATGCCTTTTGATTTAAGTTTAAAGGGATCTATTTCTAATATGCACACACTTTGCAACAAAGGATCTTGGCCATATTTTTTTAAAGCAATACGATGTCGCCATCCCATACATAGTGCAAATTGAATTCTATCTATCATGGTTTAAGTCTACGGGAAGCATCCCGCATAATGCAACGAACTTGCAGATTTTCTGACTTCC
Source organism: Francisellaceae bacterium (assembly GCA_040383965.1). Lineage (GTDB taxonomy): Bacteria > Pseudomonadota > Gammaproteobacteria > UBA6186 > Azoamicaceae > CADEGZ01. The sequence continues at coordinate 6,262 of JBEICO010000010.1, read as the reverse complement.
AGGTATGGTGATTGTTGAGCACAGCGCGTTAGCTCCCGAAGACCAAAAGAATTTTATGGAGGGCTATAGGATGGAACTAAAAAATTATTTTCACGAAGGAATATCTTTTGCACTTGAAAAATTAGATGTCGTCACGCGTCAAGAGTTTGACGTCCAAACTGAGTTATTAAGCAGAACCCGCCATAAACTTGAAATTCTTGAACAAAAACTTGCCGGTTTAGAACAGCGGCTAATGTTTAATTCTCCTGAAAGTCACAAGAAATAATTGCGCCAGAGTCTACATTCACTCTTTCATTAAAACCATAATTAACGTAAACTAACTATCATATGGAACAATTTCAATATATTTTAATTCTCTTGGGATGCGCGGTGGCAGTAGTTGCCATCTTCCGTCGTATTCATTTGCCCCCCATTCTGGGATATCTTTTTGTGGGAATGGTAGTAGGGCCCGGAGGCTTTGCGTTTATTCCCAGTATTAAAGATCTTACCTTTCTAGCAGAATTTGGCGTCGTATTCTTAATGTTTACCATTGGTCTTGAATTCTCTTGGGCAAGAATCATGACCATGAGGCGCGCATTACTTGGTCTCGGTGGCATCCAGGTCCTGATGTGTACCCTTGTTGCAACCTTGGGCGGATGGTATCTAGGACTTGCTCCAAAAACCGCTTTTGTTGCGGCTGGCGCTCTAGCACTCTCTTCAACCGCCGTGGTGGTTAAACAGCTCGCCGAACAACACGAACTTCATACTACGCACGGCAGGCTTTCCCTTAGTATTTTATTATTCCAAGATTTAGCTGCTGTGTTTTTCCTGATCATTATCCCTACACTTGCCAGCAAAGGGGGAGATGGCGCATTGCTGCTTCCACTACTTTTGGCTTTAGTAAAAGGGATCAGCGTTTGTATTATCATGGCCTTGGTTGGGCAATGGCTATTAAGACCGCTTTTCCACGAAGTGGCAAAATCGCATTCCAACGAATTATTTATGTTGGCTGCATTATTAGTGGTACTAGGCGCTGCCTGGATCACACATGCCCTACAATTATCCATGGCCTTAGGCGCTTTCTTAGCAGGTCTTATGTTGGGCGAGACAGAATTTCGGCACCAAATTGAAATTGACATCCGCCCCTTCCGAGACGTATTACTGGGACTCTTCTTTATTACCATTGGTGCATTGCTGCACATCCATACGCTTCCCAATCATTGGCATTGGGTTCCTTTCATTTTAATCAGCTTGATTGCCTTTAAAACACTGTTGATTATGGTCTTAACTCGAATCATTGGTGGCGTCAGTTTTTCAAAAGCATTCCGCACCGGATTAATTTTAGCGCAAGGCGGCGAGTTTGGTTTTGTGATCTTAACAGTTGCCATCAATAATAAACTAATCGATCCCGTTCAAAGTCAGGTTGTTGTCGCCGCAGTGGTATTAAGTATTGTGGTTGCGCCTTTGCTTATCCGGTACAACAAAGCCATTGGAACTCGTCTCTTTAAAAAAATGGTGGAAACGCCTTTAGAAGAAGACAAATCATTAGAGCTTAAAGAACATACTGCTGTATTAAAAGAGCATGTGATCATTTGTGGATTTGGTCGAGTTGGACAAATTTTAGCGCGGTTTTTAGAACAGGAAAACATACCATCAGTTGCGCTCGATCTGGATCCCATGAGAATATCTTCATCTTCTCTTGCAGGAGAGCACGCTTTCTTCGGAGATGCTAGGCGACCTGAAGTTCTTGCCGCAGCAGGGCTTGCTCGCGCCCGCATGATAGTGATCAGTTTTGCTGATGAACCTGCAGCATTAGAGACTTTACGCCATATTCGCGCCTTAAGACTCGATGTTCCCGTATTTGTCCGCACGCGAAACGATTCCAATTTAAAAACATTTCAAGAAGCAGGCGCTACGGAAGTTGTTCCTGAGTCTTTAGAAGCAAGCCTAATGCTAGCCTCTCACCTTCTATTAATGTTGGGCGTTCCCGCTTCAAGGATCTTATTTAAAATTAGAGCGATCCATTCCGATAGATATAGAATCATCCAAGGATTTTTCAAAGGAATAGACGATCCAACTCTGCTTGAAGAAGCAGATGCCGCTCGTATGAGCTTGCATGCTATTACGGTGACGGATAATGCTTTTGCGGTTGGAAAAACCATTGAAGAAATCACTGATCCAGAGATGCCACTTGCCATTAAAGTCCTAACTCGCGACTCAACACGGTATTCAGATCCGGATCCCCATATGATCATTCAAGGTGGAGATGTTTTGGTTCTGTACACAACCCCTGAGTCTTTATATCTTCTGGGCGAAAAGATCCTAAGAGGCTCCTAATATCCGCTATTTATCCGACTAGGCAAGGCTATAGCTTTGCGATATAACCATACTTATGAAATTAGCGGTAGTTTATTGCAGAGCCTCGATTGGCATTGAAGCCCCTTTAGTAACCGTTGAAGTACATATTTCGGCAGGTTTACCTGGGTTTACCATTGTGGGTTTACCAGAGGCGGTGGTGAAGGAAAGTAAAGATCGAGTAAGAAGCGCCATCATCAATAGTGATTTTGAGTTTCCTTCGCGACGCATTACCGTTAATTTAGCACCTGCTGATCTTCCAAAAGTGGGCGGACGTTTTGATCTTCCCATTGCGTTAGGCATATTAATTGCCTCGCATCAAATGTCTGTTAAAAATTTACAAGAATATGAATTTGCAGGGGAACTTGCCCTATCGGGTGCATTACGGTCCATTCATGGAACTTTACCGCTCGCAATGGGGGCTCGAAAAGCAGAAAGAAAACTCGTGATCCCAACGGGTAATGCCAGCGAAGCTGCGCTTCCGGGGGATAACATTGTCTTCGCTGCAGATCATTTATTAGAAGTTCATGCACATCTTACCTCTCAAAAATTAATGAAGCCCTTTGCACACAACATTCATCCTACAACAGAATTAAGATCTAGACTGCTGGATCTCGCGGATATTCGCGGTCAAATGCACGCCAAACGTGCCCTTGAAATTGCTGCCGCAGGTGGACATAGCCTATTGATGATTGGGCCACCCGGTACGGGAAAAACGATGCTCGCAAGCCGACTGCCGAGTATTTTGCCTCCACTTTCAAATGATGAGGCACTTGAAGTTGTTGCCATTTATTCTCTTACGCCACATCAAAGTTCTACAATTTCTTGGGGAACACGACCCTTTCGTGCCCCACATCACACGGCATCGGCTGTGGCTTTAGTTGGTGGTGGCAGTTATCCAAGGCCTGGAGAAATTTCTCTCGCCCATTATGGCGTACTTTTTCTAGATGAATTGCCGGAATTTGATCGCCATGTATTAGAAGTGCTTCGGGAACCGATGGAATCCGGAAGTATTCTGATCTCACGCGCTGCACGGCAAACCGTATTCCCTGCCAAGTTCCAATTCATTGCGGCCATGAATCCTTGCCCTTGTGGGTACTTAGGAGATCTAAAAGGGCGCTGTCAATGTACCCAAGAACAAGTGAAACGTTACCGCGCTCGAATTTCAGGACCTTTATTGGATCGTATAGACTTACACCTTGAAGTACCTACTTTACCGCTTGATACCTTAACTCAAGCTCAATCTTCAGAGGCAGAAACAAGTGCAACGGTTCTAAAGCGTGTTCAAGCTGCAGTATTAGCGCAACAACAGCGCGGATCCAAACAGAATGCAAGGATATCTAATCAAGAGTGGCAAAAGCATAGTTCCTTAAATGCTATCACCCAATCCTTCTTTAATAAGGCTGTAGAACGATTAGGGTTAAGTGCACGCTCTTATCATCGAGTATTACGGGTAGCAAGAACCATTGCAGATCTAGAAGCAGAATCTTTGATCACAATTGAACATTTATCCGAAGCACTGTCTTTTAGAAAACTGGATAGGAATTAAGATCCAAAAGCCTTTTTGGAGATCTATATCGTAATAGACAAAATCTCTTGGAAACATTAATATTACTAAAATGAATCATTTGAATAAAGAACAGTTAGCAGCCATTCATTATATTGACAGTCCACTCCTTGTTTTAGCCGGCGCTGGAAGTGGCAAAACCAGTGTGATTACTCATAAAATTGCTTATCTTATCACTCAATGTGGTATCAGATCTTCACATGTATTAGCGGTAACCTTCACCAATAAAGCTGCTCGAGAAATGTCACTGCGTGCAAATAAATTATTAAAAGGTGAAAAGACTAATCGATTAAACATTTCCACATTTCATACTTTTGGTCTTAAATTTATTCGACAAGAACATGAATGCTTGGGTTTAAATCCCAATTTTTCTATTTTTGATACTGAAGATTCCTTAAGCTTATTGCGAGAACTTGCCTTACAAGATACTGCGGATCACAAAGATAAACTAGAAATGTATTTACAATGCATTTCACGCTTTAAAAATGCCATGTTAGAACCTAATCAGGCATTATCTACTGCCCAAAATGAATTAGAAGTAACTGCCGCAAAATTATATTCCGAATACCAACGCCAGCTTGCTGTCTATAACGGTGTTGACTTTGATGATTTAATATTACTTCCCGTTAAAACTTTGGAAAAAAATCCCTCTATTCATGAAAAATGGCAAAACAAGATTCACTATTTGTTAGTCGATGAATATCAAGACACCAATAAAAGCCAATATAGATTAGTACAGCTGCTTGCTGGCAAACAGGGCAGGTTAACAGCGGTAGGTGATGATCATCAGTCGATTTATGCCTGGCGAGGAGCCGAAGCTGAGAATCTTATGCTGCTACAACAAGACTATCCTAATCTTAAGGTGATAAAACTTGAGCAAAATTATCGATCCAGCAGCATTATCCTTCGTGCTTCGAATCAATTAATTAGCCATAATCCGAGTTTGTTTATAAAGAATCTATGGAGTAATCTTGGATTGGGAGATCCTATTACCGTTCTGGTTGCCAAAGATGAAGAACACGAAGCTAATCGCGTGGTACTACATTTATTAAGTCATCAATTTTTACAAAGAGTAGAACACCAAGATTATGCGATTTTATACCGTAACAATCATCAATCTAGAATTTTTGAAAAAGTATTGCGAGAACATCGAATACCGTATCAAGTTAGTGGCGGAACCTCATTTTTCGCAAGAACGGAAGTCAAAGATATCCTGTCTTATATTAAGATATTAGTGAATCCAGATGATGACTGTGCATTTTTGCGAATTGCCAATGTCCCTAAACGCGAAATTGGTCCTTCTACCTTAGAAAAACTAGGGGCATATGCTAAGCAAAGAAATATCAGCCTATTTGCGGCTAGCTTTGAAATGGGTTTAGAGCAAACACTCTCTGGAAAACCCTTAGAAAGACTCCAAAATTTTACGAATTGGTTAAATCTGGTAGCGGATAATGCCATGAGAGGAGACACCTTAGCAGTAATTCAAGATATGGTGAAGAAAATAAATTACGATGCCTGGCTTCTTGATACTTGTAGCAATCCGAAAACAGCCGATCGCAAGAAAGAAAATATCGTAGAGCTAATGGAATGGCTAAAGCGCTTATTAGAAAATGAAGGCGGCGAGAAAAGAACGCTTCTGGAAGTAGTTCAAACTATTTCACTGATGGACATGCTAGATCGCAATAAAGATCAAAAAAATTCTAATGCAGTGCAGTTAATGACTCTACATGCTTCTAAGGGATTAGAATTTCCCCATGTATTTCTGGTTGGCATGGAAGATGGACTTCTCCCCCACCGCGTTAGTATTGATCTCGATACCATAGAAGAAGAGCGCCGCTTAGCCTATGTTGGCATGACTCGCGCAAAGAAAACCCTAACCCTATCTTTATGCAAACAACGCCGTAACTATAACGAGATGATCGACTGTGTCCCGAGCCGCTTCCTGGAAGAACTCCCGAAAGAGGATTTAGTGTGGGATGGTGACAAGGATCCATCTACAATCGATCCTAAAGAAAAAGAACAAAAGGGACGAAATCACTTATCGGCAATTAGGGCGATGTTGAATACGGAACGGTAAAATACCATTATTCTTTACATGGTTAAATCAAAAGGAAAATTTCTTACGTTTATGCCATTGGGAGACATTACCATTGCAAATCGTGTTAAAACGACTAAAGAAATTAATAACGAAAAAATAGTGGCAGTTTACCTTCTCCCGTTGCGCATTGGTGTCCGGGGAAAATAGGTTTAAAAAATCAATTAGATAGCTAATGCTCCAAAAGAAAATATAAGATATATTCCCATCAGTATTGCGGACTGAAGGAGCATCAGCTATGAAAAAGGAAGTTACCATATTTGAAC
>JBEICO010000009.1:0-18587 GCA_040383965.1 Francisellaceae bacterium | reverse complement strand
TTGGATTTTTTCATTTTTTTGTTCTAGTTCTTTGATCTCTTTTTCTAATTTTGTTATTTCCTTTTCTATTTTTTTAGGATCTTGAGGTTTCTCATTTTTTTCTTGAGGAAGTTTAGGTTTAAATTGATCGAGCTCTAACATTTTTTTTACCATATGTTCTTTCAATTTTACAAAATCAATCTGATCTATACTCTCCAGTTCTTTTGTTTTTTGCAAGAAGACAGCCGTGTGATATTGAAGGGCGTTCGCAAGTTGTTTTGGGTTATACGTTTTTAATTTCATTGCCTCTGTTTCAGGGAGAAATTCCAGAGCGTCAAGATAGGGGCTTATCTTTCCAAATACTTGTTGGTATACAGCAGAGTAAAAAGTTTGATACGCAGTAGAATTTTTGAATTCTTTTGACAATATATTGATTTCTTCTGTAAATGTCTTAATCCATTCTTCAAAGCTTTGTTCGTTTTGCATGATAATCCCCATAAACAATACTTTTTGGAATCTAATTTTTTTTAGACTTGTTCTCTTGGAAGTAATTCCAAGAGAATTTTAAAAAAGGTCTGTTTTAAGTCAGTGTATATCAACCTGATTGGCGTATAATTTGAGTGCCATCCCTCCCATTTAACTGTTCTTATATATAGATTTCTGTGGATTTTTTTAAAAAACATTGTAATTCTAACATTAAATGTTAGAATTACATGATGATAAGGCGAATAGCTCAAAATCGCATAGAAAAACTCCTACAGCAATTTCCTGCGGTTTGTATATTGGGGCCGAGGCAAACTGGAAAAACTACGCTAGCAAAATCGATTGCAAAGAGCTTAGAACCCTCTCCAATTTACCTGGATTTAGAAAAACCTTCTGATTTTGCAAAATTACACGAACCAGAAATGTATCTGCAATCCAATCAAGGTAGGTTAATGATAATGGATGAGATCCAGCGAGCACCAGGGTTGTTCCAAGTATTGCGAAGCGTTATAGATGAGCGAAGGAGTATTGGTAAAAAAACTGCGCAATTTCTATTATTAGGATCAGCATCTTTGGAATTGCTAAAGCAATCTTCAGAATCCTTAGCAGGCAGGATTGTTTACCAAGAATTGACTGGAATAACAGTTTGTGAACTTTTAAATACAAACTATTCAATGGATGATTTATGGTTAAGAGGAGGTTTTCCTGAGAGCTTGTTGGCAGAATCGGATGAGGTCAGCTTTGAGTGGCGCCAGGCTTTTATTCGAACTTATTTAGAGCGAGACATTCCTCAGTTTGGGGCAAGGATCCCTGCAGAAACTTTACGTAGGTTGTGGACAATGTTAGCGCATTGCCAAGGTACATGTTTAAATGCGAATCGTTTGGCGAGTAGTTTAGGAGTATCTGCGACTAGCATTCATCGTTACTTGGATTTATTAGTTGATCTTTTGTTGATCAGACGGTTACAGCCATGGTCTAGAAATGTAGGAAAACGGTTAGTGAAATCCCCTAAAATTTATATTCGTGATAGTGGGATTACACATGCATTACTTAATCTTAAAAACCAAGATGATTTGCTAGGACATCCTGCTGTTGGTGGAAGTTGGGAAGGATCCGTTATTGAAAATTTGCTAGCTCAATTACCGACTAATATGGCAGCATATTTTTACCGTACGTCTACAGGTGCAGAGATAGATTTGGTAATAGAGGTTGATACTCAACGACGAATAGCTATTGAAATAAAACACTCACTATCCCCGACTGTTTCTCAGGGATTTTATAATGCTTGTGAAGATATTAAAGCAACTCATCAATATGTTGTGTATCCAGGGAAAGACCAATTTAATTTATCTAAGGATGTAAAAGTAGTTTCTGTCTTATTCATGGCCGAAAAAATAATGGAGTTGATAAGCCATTAGAGACGGAACCATTTAAAAACTACTTTTGACAGCTGCTGCAATAAACGGTTGCTCTTTGGCCAATTAATATTCCTAGCAACGTTTGCTGGCACTCTATGCAGGGCTCTCCTTCCCTTCCGTAAACCTTGAGTTTTTGTTTAAAATATCCAGGCTTACCTTCTCCTGAAAAAAAATCTTTTAGGGTGGTGCCACCTAGTTTAATGGCTTTTTTTAAAATGGTTTTGGTTGTGCTTACGAGTGTGGCACACTCGGAGAGTGTCAACGTCCGTGAAGATCTGTGCGGTAGAATACCAGAAATAAATAGGGCTTCATTCGCATAAATATTACCAACTCCAACCACTATTTTTTGATCCATTAGCATTTTCTTAATTTCTATATTACGCCTTTTTAAGGCTAAGTATAGATATTTAGCGTTAAAAGAATTAGATAAAGGTTCTGGGCCAAGTGTGGCTAAAAGAGAATGCAAAGCAGGATCCTCATCGGTCCATAAAATTGATCCGAATCGCCTGGGATCGGTATATCTTAACAGTTTACCATTGCTTAAAATAATATCGACGTGATCATGTTTTTCAGTTTTGGTGCCAGGCTCTACAACACATAATCTACCAGACATGCCAAGATGCAAAATAATAGTGCCTTTCTCAGTTTTTAATAAAATATATTTTGCACGCCTCGTGATAGACTCTATTTTGGTATTTCTTAATGTTGAGAGAATGTCGGGAACAGGCCAACGTAATCTCGGTTCACGAATAATAATTTTCTGAATACTTTGCCCATCAAGTGCTGGCTTGATACCTAGGCGAGTGGTTTCTACTTCAGGTAATTCAGGCATGATTTACTCATGGTTAACTTATGAATTAAGTTCTAGCATTTTGGATCGGATCCAACTTTCTGCAATAGTATTGATTTCTGTTGCGGATTTATCTTTAGGATCAATTGTTGGACCAATCACCATTTGAATGGTTCCCGATTTTTTGATCCAGAAGCCGCGCGGCCACAAAAGGCCTGCATTATGAGCAATAGGAACAATAGGATAACCCGTTGCTTCTGCCAGGGCTGCACCACTTCGGGAATAACGATGGATTACGTTAGGTGCAACGCGAGTGCCTTCTGGAAAAATAATAACCCAGCGCCCCTTTTCTAGGAGCTTTTTGCCCTGCTTAATTAATGCTTTTACTGAGTTAAAATCTTGGCGATTAATAGCGATGGGCTGAAGCATGGCTAGTCCCCAGCCAAAAAAGGGAATTCTAAGCAATTCCTTTTTTAAGATCCAAGCTTGCTCAGGCAGCAATACTTGCATAAAAATGGTTTCCCACATGGATTGATGATTAGAGAATACAATGGCATTTTGTTTGGGAAGTTTTTCTATATTAGCAACTTGATATTTTAGACCGCAGGTTACTTTAGCCCAAAAGATAAAAAAGTGAGACCAGCGTGTAATTAGATAATATCGAACTTTAAAGGGGAGAAAAAAACAGCAGGTTCCGAGAATGGCAAAGAATATAGTGACGGGAATAAGTCCCAAATAGAAGAGGATATTACGGATAAATATGGATATGTGATGGATCATTTAGAATTTAAGTCTCTTATAATAATAGCTCGGGTGGCAGCCAAGAGATCTTCAAAGATTTGAATGTTGTGAAGTTCAGGGGGGAGTGATTGGGAGGTCTTCTCGCCATTACCTGTTAGCACTAAGATCGGCTCACATCCCGCAGCTTGTGCGGCTTGGAGATCCCGCAATGAATCACCAATGGCTGAAACTTTTGTTTTTTTAAGATCGACTTTAAAATTTTCAGCTATTTCTAAAAGAAGACCAGGTTTTGGTTTGCGGCATTTACAATTGGCTTCTGGGGTGTGTTGACAAAAAAAGATCCCGTCAATTTTGCCACCAAAGCCTGAAAGTTCGTCACGCATTTTTTGATGAATGCTCTTTAGTATGGCCAAATTATAAATACCGCGCCCAACGCCAGATTGATTCGTCGCAATGGCAACGGTATAGCCCGCATCGTTTAATTCGGAAATGGCGAGCAAACTGCCTGGAATGGCATTCCATTCTTCGGGAGACTTAATATAGTTGGGCGAATCGAAATTAATAACCCCATCTCTGTCTAAAATGATTAGTTTTGTCATAATAAAGAAATATCTGCTATTGTTAAAAACAATTCTCTTAGACGATTAAGTAATCTTAATCGGTTATTTCTCAGATCCTCATTTTCAACCATGACCATGACTGTATCAAAAAAATGATCGATGGGTTCCTTGAGACTGCTAAGCGATTGTAAGGCTTCTTTATATTTACGGTTTTTTAGTAAAGGAACGAGTTCTTTTTCTTTAAGAGATAATTGCTTTTCTAAAGTTTTTTCCGCTTCTTCTTGTAATAGAGATGTTTGGAGAGCAGAATCTTTGGGAATTGCATTTTCAGATTTAGATAAAATATTTTTGACGCGTTTATTTGCAGCAGCCAGACTTGCAAAATTATCAGCAAATTCAATAGAGTTTTGAATTTCACTAACTGCATATAATCGGAGAATAAAATCCCATGGGTTGGTGGGTTTCTTTGATAGTGCGGCGTCAAAGGTTGAGGTGCCCCATGGACAAATGGCTCTGCTGCGCTCAAAACAGAAATCTAATATGTCTTGAGTTTTATCAGCAAGTTGAATTTGATTGTTATATATCTTTAGGGAATCGGTTAATAGTTCCATTAAATCCAGATCTAATCTGTCCCTCATTAGCATGCTAATTGTTTCAAGTGCCTGGCGCCTAAGGGCAAAAGGATCTTTGTCGCCAGTGGGTTGTTTCCCAAGACCAAAGAGCCCTACGAGATTATCAATTCGATCGGCAAGAGCTACAGATTGGCCTATTGGAGATATTCTGCTTTCTCCTCCCAGTGGACTATTCAATACAACTTCTTTATTGGATGTTTGTGTATTTGAACTTAGGGCAGTAGAAAACACCTTTGGCCAATAGTGTTCCTTAATCGCTTTAGCAACTATTGGTTCATTTTTTTCTAAATAATCAAACCCCATTATTCCTTGCAGCTCTGGGAACTCTCCTACCATTTGTGTTAAGAGATCCGCCTTGCAAAGTTCTGCTGCACGCCTAGCAGATTTTGGATCAGCACCAATCATTTTCGCAATAATTTCTGCCAGTTCAGCAATTCGTTCTGACTTATCCCATAATGTTCCCAATCCTTGTTGGAATCGCACATTTTTCAAACCCTCTCGGAATTGATCAAGAGAGGATTTTTTATCTACTTCATAAAAGAAGGCAGCATCTGCCAATCTGGCACCAATAACACTTTCATTGCCAGCTATTACTTGAATGGGATCCCTGCTGTCAATATTGCTCACAATTAGAAATTGAGATAATAACTTATGATTTTTATCTCCTACGGGGAAACACTTTTGGTGATTCTGCATGGAAGTGATTAAAACTTCTTGTGGAATTTTTAAAAACTCAGGATTAAGGTTTCCTATTAATACAACTGGCCATTCTACAATACCCGTAACTTCATCCAAAAGATCATTGTTGATAAAAGTATTTTGGGGAGCAGCTTTCATTAAGGCATCAGAAATTTTTTCACGGCGTTTTTCAAAGCTTGGGATCACATGTCCTTTGGTTTCTAATAGAGCCTCATATTCTTTGGGAGCAGAAATCTCTAAGGGTTGTGGGCTATGAAAGCGATGCCCATAGGTAATATTGCTAGATTTAATGCCAAATAACTCACATTCAATGGTTTTAATGCCCAATAATAAAACAATCCAATGAATGGGACGTAGAAAACTATAGTCGTTACTCCCCCAGCGCATTTGTCGCCCTAACGGCAGATTTTTAAAGGCTTCAGTAAGAATAGTGGGAAGCAGCTTTTCTGTTGACTCTCCAGCCTTGGTTTGTTCATAGATAAACCACGCGCCCTGCTCTGTTTCTTGGAGGGTAAGATCTTCAAAAGGCACGCCACAAGATCCTGCAAAACCAAGAGCTGCTTTGGTGGGGTTTCCTTTTTCATCATAGGCCGCATTTTTAGCTGGACCTTTTCGAAGAATTTTTTGAGTGGGTTGTTGGGTTGATAATTCAGAAACTAAAACGGCCAATCTTCTGGGAGTGATAAAGCTTTGAGTTTTTTGAAAAACAAGGCCGTGGATCTCTAATTGTTTATTAAGAGCAGCTGTAAAATGATCTCTAAGCTTTTCTAGTTGGTTTGCAGGCAGCTCTTCAGTGCCAAGTTCAATCAAAAAGTCTGCCGTCGAAGTTGGATTAGTCATTCTTGTTCTCGTTATGATTTGCGGTAACAGATAGTAAGGGGAACCCTAAGGCTTCTCGAGTTTCATAATAGCTTTTGGCAACCAACATTGCCAAAGTTCTTACCCGTAATATAAAGCGTTGGCGTTCCGATACAGAAATGGCACGGCGCGCATCTAATAAATTAAAAAGATGAGACATTTTAAGTACCATTTCATAGGCGGGCAATGGTAAATGGCTTTCAATTAAATCATTCACTTCTGCTTCAAAGGCATCAAACTGCTGAAAAAGGTTTTTAATATTGGCTTTCTCAAAGTTATAGGTAGACATTTCTTTTTCATATTGCTTAAAAATATCACCATAAGTGACAGTCCCCAAAGGTCCGTCTGTCCAAACCAGATCTTGAGTGTGCGAGACACCTTGTACAACCATAGCAAGTCGTTCTATCCCATATGCCAATTCTCCCATGACGGGTTTACATTCCAATCCCCCCACTTGTTGAAAATAGGTAAATTGAGTTACCTCCATGCCGTTTAACCACACTTCCCATCCAAGACCCCAAGCGCCTAAAGTGGGAGATTCCCAGTTATCTTCTACAAAGCGGATATCATGCAGTAACGGATCAATACCTATAGCAGTAAGAGATTTTAAATACAGTTCCTGAAAGTTAAGAGGAGAAGGTTTTAATACCACTTGGTATTGAAAAAAGTGTTGGCCCCGATTGGGATGTTCGCCATAGCGTCCATCTCCAGGGCGGCGGGAAGATTGAACATGAGCCGCATTCCAGGGTTCGGGGCCAATAGCTCTCAAGAATGTTTCTGGATGAAAAGTTCCCGCGCCTACTTCCATGTCGTAAGGTTGTAGAATAACGCAGCCTTCCTTATCCCAAAAATCCTCTAGGGTTTTAATTAAACCTTGAAAAGTCTTTAAATTGTATGGCATGTTTCTAACTGTCTCGTTGTGCAGAAAAAATAATACTCATAAAAAGTATAAGGCAGAAGTAGAGTACCAAACCTTGGGATAGTGGGCAATGGAGGGTTTTTGTGATGTTTATGAATGCTTATTTGTCGATAGTAGATTTAGATAAGGCCATGGCTAGTTGCATGTCGAAATCATCATCAGTTGTAGTTGATCCCTGTGAATAAGTGGGATTCTGCCTTTTTTGTTGCTCAATTTTGGAGCGATATAAGGCCAATTGAAATTCTTGCTCTTCCCTGTCTTTGCTTTCGGATCGAGAATATTGTTGTTTTATTGGTGTTGCAAGAGATAGCGCAATGGCCTTGTCTAAATCATCGTCTTTCGGTGCAAATTGATGGTTTTGTGTGTGAGACAGTGTAAGCATGTACAACACAAAACTTGTATAAGGCTGAATTAAACGTGCAGCAATACCGGGAATGCAGCCGCCGCCCGTAATAATATTGTGATCTAGATTATTGATGATTAATTCAACACAATTAGTGTAGATATGCGATTTTTTTACAAATGACCAAGTTCGTATTAATAATTCAGGAAGATTAACGCCAGTTTCAGCATCAGGCGCAGCTGTGGCTTTGATGGTATTTAATACCCGATTCACATTAGCTTTTTGAGAATCAGGACATTTTTCCAAGATTTCTTGAATAACAGTATCTACAGTTTGGTTGTTTGAGGATAGATGATACGTTTGATCTGCTTGATAAAATTTTCGATAGTGTTGTCCTATAATGCGGGTATGCGTATGAATATCAACGTCTTTATCAAACAATTCAGCCAACACGGTGTTAAGGGTTTGTAATTCTTCTATTAATTTTGCTTTTATATCGGCTGTTGAGACGCTCATCTTTTTAGGATCCTGTTATTGTTGCTGTTCAAGTTATAAGTTATTTGAGTATTTTAATATAGGTTGAGCCAAAATAACACTGCGTTTATGAACAGAGATATGATGATAAAAGAACTACCCGTTGTTTTTTAAGGTTTCCAGCTCTTCCCAGCGTTTATAAAGCTGTTTTAGCTTGTCCTCAGCTTTTTTATGTTTAAGGCTGGTTTCTGCAATATGCGCCTTGTCTTTATTATAAAAATGCGTTTCAGACATTTCAGCTTGCAATGCGGCTATCAGGGTTTCAAACTCGGCTATTTTGTGGGGCATTTCTTCTAATTCTTTTTTCATTTTAGAATTAAATTGGATAGTCGAGTTATTCTTCGGAGCTTGGGATTGTGTTTGTATAGGGGCTATTGTTTTCTGTGGAGCAGGCGCATGTCGTATAGCATCATAACCGCCAATATATTCGGTAATTTTACCTTCCCCCGAGAAATATAAAGTACTGGTTGCCACTTCATCCACAAACGTTCTATCGTGGCTAACAAGCAGAATAGCCCCTTTATAATCTACCAAGATATTTTCTAAGAGCTCTAAAGATTCAATATCTAGATCATTGGTTGGTTCATCAAGGATCAGGAGATTACTCGGCAAACTAAACAATTTGGCTAAAAGCAAGCGATTACATTCGCCTCCGGAGAGTAATTTAATGGGAATTCGAACCCGTTCTGGAACAAATAAGAAATCGGCTAAATAGCTAATAATGTGTTTGTCTTTACCATTAACAGAGATGCTTTCTCTGCCGCCCGCGACATTCTCAACGGCCGATTGCTCATAATCAAGTCCCGCACGCAATTGATCAAAATAGCCTATTTGCAGATTGGTTCCTAATTGAGCAATTCCCTGTTGCGGCAATAACTGCCCTAACAGCAGTTTTAAGAGCGTACTTTTTCCAACACCATTTGGCCCAACCAATGCAATTTTATCGCCCCTGCAAATAGAAAGAGAAAAGTCTTTGACGAGACAAAGATCATTAATTTGATAGCTAATGTTTTCTACCTTAACGACTAGTTCTCCCGACAGTTGAGCTGCGTTAGAAGTAAAAGTCGGTTTACCTTGAAGCTCTCTTCTTTTGGTGCGCTCCTCTCTTAATTTTTTTAAAGCCCGAACCCGTCCTTCATTGCGGGTTCTACGGGCTTTAACGCCCTGTCTTATCCAGGCTTCTTCTTTAGCCAAATTTTTATCAAATAACTTAGCATGCTTGTCTTCGACTTCTAATAAATGTTCCTTTTCGATCAAAAACTGATCATAGTCCACACTCCAAGAAGTGAGGTTACCTCTGTCTAGCTCCAAAATGCGTTTACTTAATTTACGTAATAAAGCTCTATCGTGGGTTATACATAATAAAGCGCCTTTAAAATGTGCTAAATATTCTTCTAGCCATTCTATGGCAGCGAGATCTAAATGATTTGTAGGCTCATCTAATAACAGCAAGTCAGGCTCGGCAACCAGTGCTCGTGCTAAAGCCACGCGTCTTTGCCAGCCTCCAGATAACTCTTTCATTTTTTTATCTGCGGGAAGCTCTAGGCGAGTCATCACAGTTTCAATAATTTGATGATATTGCCATCCTTGTTTTATTTCGAGTTGTTTATGGATCTCTTCCATGTCGTGCAACCATTTGTTATCGGTTGCTTCATGGGGAATTTGAGTTAAATGATGATATTTTTTAAGTAAATTTCCAATATCTTGTAAGCCTTCCGCCACCACATCATAGACATAGCTTTCAGGACAATCGGGCAAGTTTTGGGATAATTCTGCTACCTTAAGCCCTGGCGTTTTATGTATAGCGCCACCATCCATCTTGAGGTGTCCCATAATCACTTTGAGCAAACTGGATTTTCCCATGCCATTGCGGCCAATTAAGAAGATCCGCTCTTTGTGATCTATTTGTAGATTTATTTTATCTAACAGCGGCGCTTCACCAAAAGCCAAAGAGACGTTTTCTAAGTTAATAAGTGGCATATAATTAATATCAAAAATCAAATGGATAAATATAATAGTCGTTTTGAAAGGTTAAGATAGCTTAATCAGTGCCCCTTTGTCTAGACTGAGGCTGCTTTTGGAATAAGAATACTCTTGATTTTAATACGAGAACATAGTAATCTCGCTAAATATTAAATGGTTAGCTATTTTAGGTTGGAGGTTTGCGTGTTAACTGATGCATTAGTGGCAAACGGTGAGGGGTTTATACAACTTAATAGAGAAGTTACACTTGCTGAGCGGAAAAACTCCCTTTTTAACCTAGTGACGGATCTCATAAGGGAACAGCATGTTTTGCTTCGACCCTATAAAATTAAAACAATAAATCAAGAAGTTTCCAAACGCGTTGCCCACCTTATCCTGTTCAAGGAATTTTCAGGAACTCCTATCTTTAGCAGCGATAGTTATCAATTAATTGAAAAACATTTAACGATTGATAAGTTTTATGCTGATGGCAACTCTATTAGAGGAGCACGTGGGTTTACGTGCGCCCACTATACTGAGGAGTATAAAAGCTTAACAACGAGCGAAAAAATTGTGGTGCATGCTTATTTTAATATACAGGGACAATATATTTTTTCTCAAGTTAAAATTAAGCAAGATCAATATTTAGATGTTGGCATAGAGTTAGAGGCTGCTATTAAATGTAACAGCCAGCAAGCGTTTAAGATGTTAAGTGAGTTACTATTAGAAAAGTCAAATAGATATATACATGCTGTTAGTGAGGCCGCTTTGCATCAGGCAGAGCTAGAAAGGTTAGGCAGTTCAGCTAATTATACCAAAGAAATTCGAGAGCGGTATTTTAAGGCTGGTAATATGTTTTTAAATCTAATAAAACAAATTAATTTATTGAACGACGCAGAAGTTGATATGAGAGGTCGTTTTGTAAAAGAAATGCTAGGAACGTTAACTTCTGAGGAAGATATGCCAAGTACTAGCACAGGTGCAGCAGCAGCCACAGAGTTATCTTTAGAAGAAGTTGCTGCGACAGGTTCTGCCACAGTAAAGCCTAAAACTAAAAAAGTCTTGAAAACTATTAAGCAAATGCAGGATGAGCAGGCAAAGTTCTTGACGAGAGTGATGGCCTTGGAAGTTGAACTAGAAAAGTTTTTTCCACTAGGCGCTGGAGAGTTAAAAAAAATATTAGATGCACATGAGACAGCAGCTCTTTTAAATAAAGCGCTTACTAATTTTGTGTTTTTCGATACCACATCGAAAAAACCTGTAAAACAAAAAATAGTTCAGAGGATCAATCAAAAAATATCAAGTTTACCAAAACCACTTGAACTTTTGGAGAGATTTGCCTTGGAAGGCAGTGTCGCCAATTTTATGCTGTTATTTGAAAAGGCGGGAGCCAATATTTCCGTTGCCTTTTGTTCACAGTTTATTAGAGATGTGGTTATGAATACCGAGGATCAATCTCGTTTACAAAATCAAATTTCAATCTGCGACTTTCTTTTTGAGCATTCACAGATATACCGATCTGCAATTTTTTTATGTGGTTACTCTGTGGATTTGGCAGAAAGTGGCAATGGACAATCTTTATTGACCAAGGCCTCTTTGTTATTGAATTTTACTGCGTTTTCAATGCTTCTTAAGCATGGTTGGAATCCTAATGGACCAGGCGCGATTTTTGGCAAAGGAGTGTTGTCTAATGTTCGGGTACAAGCAATCTTATCTGACAGTGGTACATTCTTGGAGTGTTTATTAGAGCATGGCAGCCATGTGGATAATAATCAATTTTTAGATACAAATTCAGCTTCGCTGAGGGCCTTGCCAGCAGCCATTCGCAGTATGGCGCTGCAGAGTTTGCCAGCCTTAAGACAGCGTCATGCTGCTATTACTAATCCCTTCCTTTTAGATTATAATATCCCATGGGATATTGCCGTTGCCGCGAAAAATGGGAATTATGCTGCACTAGTGCAGTTAGTAGAAACAAGTTCCTTACCTGGTATAGCGTTGGCGCTTTCATTTTTTGCCAATAAAACTGGAATTATTATACGTACCTTATGTAATCATTCAGTTTCTGGTTTATTTTTTGCTAAAAATGCAAGTTTATTAGAAAGGCAAACACGATTCATCTTGGAACTGACCGGTACTACGAATAATGATCAAATTGTTTTTATTATTTCTCCAAAGAAAGATGGGCAGGCAATTTTTGAATCAATTGATGGATCATTTAAAAAGTTTCGTAAAGAATGTATAGAAAACCACAAAAAAATTGACGATGCAATCAAAGAGTTGGAAACTGCTGCCACAAAAGAAAAAGATTCCTATAATAAGGTTAGTTTATATATGGCGTGTTCATTTTTGGTGGCGGGGAAAGGTAAGCTATCCGCTTTCGAGACACAACAATTTATTAGGTTTCACTATATGATAGGGTTAGAAATGATTAAAATGGGTAATCTACCTCAAGGGGAAAATTATTTCGGCAAGGTTATCCGCGTATCTGAAGGTTCAAAGCATTTTGCAAAGCTTAAAACAACGCCGACTTTTACAATGGCCTGTAATAAATTAAAGGGGACTTCTTTTGAATATAAGGAGCCTTTGCCAATTAGAGCGGCTGGGACTGTTGAGCCAGAAGTGGCTCCAGATGATGTTCTTTTGCCGTATTTTCAACTAAAAAGATCTTATTCAGAATTTATTGTAAGAGAATCTGGAAATAGCGTTGTTCAGCCGTCGACTTTAAAACGTTCGAGTTCTTTTTTTACTTAATTTTAATATCGCCAGTAGTTGGGTGCGAGTAGCACTAAAAGGGTAAAAAGCTCTAAACGTCCAGCCAGCATCGCAATACTAATAATGATTTTGACAGAGTCATCAAAATATTTAAAAAGATCTGGCTGCGCCCCAAATTTTAATCCCGTATTAGAAATACTGGCAGTTAGGGAAGAAAATGCCGTTTGGGGATCCAACCCTAACCCCAATAATACCAACAATAACACGATGAAAGTTGCGACAAAAACGCAGAAAAATCCAACAATAGCATCTAAGGTACGATATTGTAAGCGGCTGTTACCCAGCTTAATCACGTAATGGCCGTTTGGATGGATCAACCTTTTTACTTCGCGGGATCCTTGTTTCCTTAAAATAATGAGGCGAATCATCTTAATGCCACCGGAAGTAGAGCCAGCACATCCGCCGATCAAACAAACAAACATTAAAAGCATGGGTGTAAATGTAGGCCAATCGCTAAAGTCTGAGCTGGTAAACCCGGTTGTGGTTAGGAAACTTGTGACGTGAAAAAGGGTTTGGGTTATAGAAGTCGTCACGCTTTTAAAGACATGATAATATAATAAAGTAAAAACAATAATAAATGTTGTTCCTAATAAAAAGATCAAAAACATTTTACATTCAGGATCTTGTAAATAATGCAAGATGCTTTTTCTTCGAAACACGGAAAAATGTAACGAGAAGTTAATGGCGCCCATCAACATAAATATGACACACACCCATTCAAGCATGGGGTTTTGAAAAAATCCGAAATTTTCATTATGGGTTCCAAACCCACCAGTTGAGATAGTGCTAAAACTATAACAAATAGAATCAAATAAACTCATGCCTAGGAACCAATAACTAAGGGCACAAAGAACGACTAAACCTACATAGATAAACCATAAAGTTTTAGCGGTTTGGGTGATCCTAGGGGTTAATTTGTCCTCTTTAAAGGGACCCGCTATTTCTGCCCGAAAAAGTTGCATTCCCCCGATCCCCAGCATGGGTAAAATGGCAATACTTAACACAATAACGCCCCCCCCGCCTATAAACTGCAATTGTTGCCGATAGTACAAAATAGAACGGGGAATGTTATCTAGATCTGAAAGAACGGTAGCTCCGGTAGTAGTTAGACCAGAGATAGTTTCAAAAATGGCATCAATATAGGAAATATGAGGGTTTTCAGAAAAAGCAAAAGGAAAGGCGCCGGTTAAGGCCAATACAAACCATAGCAGTGTTACAATCAAAAACGCTTCTCTGGGTTGGATCTCCCGATGGCAATTTCTAAATGGAAACCAAAGGGAAATGCCAAGTGAAAGCGTTGCCAGGGTTGCAAAGAAAAAATAAAGAACGGTGTTTTCATGATACCAGATCGCAATTAAAATAGGAGGTAACATAGTGATACTAAAGGGCATTAATAAAAGCCCTAGTACACGAGAAGCATTGATAAGATAATTAATGTTCATTTATGTGTTCACTAAAAAAAGATCGAGTCCCCTTCTTGAAATAAGCGTTCCACCTGACGAATTTTTCGCTTATCTAACAAAAATACGATGAGCCGATCACCTGATTCAATTATTGGATTATGATGTCCCATGATTACAAGATCGCCTCGCACCACGGCCAATATGCTGGCTTCTGCCGGTAATGGTAAATCCTTACTACGGCGACCAATAATCTTGGAAGAATTTTTATTCCCTTCCACAATAACTTCGATGGCTTCAGATGTGCCGCGGCGTAGAGAATGTACATTTACAATATGTCCGCGGCGGACGTGGGTTAATAAACTGCCAATGGTGACTTGTTGCGGTGAAATAACAACGTCAATCTCTCCACCTTCAACCAAATCAAAATACGATGGGCGGCTTACAAGTGCCATGACCTTTCGTGCGCCCAAGCGTTTTGCTAAAAGTGCAGACATAATATTCGCTTCATCTTGATTAGTAACGGCGCAAAATACATCTGTATTTTCAATATTTTCACTTAACAATAATTCTCTATCAGAGGCATCCCCTTGTAGTACAATGCCGCTGCTTAAATGGGTGGCGAGAGATTCTATTCGCACGGAGTTTCTTTCGATGATTTTTACTTGGAAGTCTTTTTCTAATGCAGATGCTAGACGCGTGCCAACATTGCCGCCTCCTGCAATGATAATACGTTGATGCGATAGCGTTACAGGAACAAGCATGCTCATTACTTGATGAACGTGCTGTTGTTCGGCTAAAAAAAACACTTCATCATTAGGTTCGATAATAACCGTACCGGAAGGCGTAATAGGCTGTCCCTGACGAAAAATGGCTGCAATTTCCGTGTCGGCATTTACCAAGTATTGTTGCAGGGATTTTAATGTGCGTCCTACTAAGGGCCCGCTTGCAGCTTTGGTTTTTACAGAAATAAGTTGTAATTTTTGATCTGCGAAATCTAGAACTTGTAGTGCATCTGGGTATTCAATGAGTCTTCGTACATAATTCGAAACCACTTGTTCAGGGCTTATTAGAACATCAATGGGAAAAGCGGATGTGCCAAATAATTCTTCGTGGGCCAAATAATGCAAGGATCGGATCCGTGCAATTTTTGTTGGAAGTTGAAAAAGGTTTGCTGCAACTTGGCAGGCGACCAAATTGGTTTCATCACTGGAAGTGACAGCTATTAGCAGATCTGCTTCATCAGCACCCCCCCGTTTTAAAATGGCAGGATATGCTCCATTACCGGTGATGGTGAGAATATCCATGCGCTCTTGCAATGCGCGCAAACGCTCTCCATTGATATCAATGATGGTAATATCGTTACGTTCTGTAGCAAGATGTTCCGCCAGAGTGGTACCCACTTGTCCGGCGCCAAGGATAATGATTTTCATTTCAATTTACACCCTTTTCAATCAGTGCATAGTAAAAGCCATCCATACCATTTTGTCCAGGGAGAATTTGTTGTCCTATAGGTTGATTGCTTGCTAAAAAAGCCGGCATTGATAGGGGTTTGGCATTGGAATGGTCACTCAAAAAACTTTGCATAAGGTGTGTATTTTCATCTGGAAAAATAGAGCAAGTCGCGTAAAGCAGTATGCCACCCGGTTTTAATAATGGCCATAGAGAGTTTAGAAGTTGCATCTGTAGTTCAGTTAGTTGATTGATGTCGCTTAGTCTGCGCAAATATTTTATATCTGGGTGCCTACGAATCACGCCTGTGGCTGAACAAGGGGCATCCAATAAAATCCGATCAAATAGGTTTCCATCCCACCAGGTGTCTGGTTGATTAGCATTGCCTGTTTTTACAGTTGCAGAGAGTCCCAATCGATTTAAGTTTTCATGGATCAGTTGCGTTCTTTCCATAGAGAGATCAAGAGCAACCAATTCTGCGAGCTTAGGTTCGATTTCTAGGATTTGGGTTGTTTTCCCCCCTGGTGCTGCACAGGCATCCAATACCCGTTGATTTGGCGCTAATTGTAATAAGGGCGCTGCCAACTGTGCTGCGCCGTCTTGAACTGAAATAAACCCCTCTGAAAAGCCAGGCAATTTAGTCACCTCCATGGGAGTTTGCAGCATTATACCCGCTTGGGTATGTAAAATAGGGGTTGCTAGAATGGCAGCGGTTTTTAAACGTTCTAGATAATTCTCACGAGAACTTTTTAAGACATTAACGCGTAAGCTAAGCGGTGCCTGAGTATTGTTTTGTTCTAAAATACTCTTCCATTCATTTCCCCAAGCTTTTTTAAGGGTTTGAATGAGCCATAAGGGATGCGCATAATAAGCTTGATCAGAAGTTGGGATGGCTGCTTGAATAGTTTCTGCTTGACGTTGATACGATCGCAGCACCGCATTTACCAAAGAAGCTGCCCAAGGTTTATTTAAGACGCGAGTGGTTTCTACCGTTTCAGAAATCGCAGCATGGGCTGGAATGCGCATATCGGTTAATTGATACAGGCCTATCAATATTAAATAATAGATTTCAATTTCTTTGGGTTTAATCGGTTTTTGTAATAACTGCTCAGAAATAAATTGTAAGCGAGGGTACCAACGGATCACCCCAAAAACCAAAGCTTGTAAGAATGCCGCCTCTTCAGGTTTTTGGCATTTAATTTTGTATTCTGGTAGAGAGTGGCTAAGGGATCGTCCATCGGTTAATACTTCAGTGATCAATTGAGTAGCAAGGGCACGGGTATTCATAGTAAAATAGTATAAATCAAAGTAAGAGACTAGCTATATGTACAGGAACCAGTTATGTTAAACACTTTAACAACCGCTTCTTGGACGGAACCATTTTCTCCCGAAGAGCAGCAAAGCGCAATCACCGCGCTTGAAAATGGCAAAATTATTTATCTATCCCAATTACCCTTTCAGCTAGAAACCCATGAAAAACCATTATTAACCCCGGATATCTTAGATGCCCATTCTAAAAATATTTGTTATAACCATAAAACTCAAACTCTAAAGGGTGCGGCTCGGCTTGAACAGGCACCCCTCATTACCGACATGATGACACGGTTTTTTAAAGACAGTCGTTGTTTAGTAGAATCACTATTCCCCCACTACAAAAACGCGATACAAGATGGCCGTACCAGTTTTAGGCCTATTGAAGTGGTTGGTAGAAAAACTTCATTGTTAAAAGATGATACGCGGTTACATGTGGATGCATTTGCGGCAACGCCAAATCATGGTAAAAGGATCTTAAGGGTTTTTTCAAATATAAACCCTGCAGATCAATATCGCTTGTGGCATTTGGGAGAGCCTTTTGAAGCAGTCGTTTCGCAGTTTTTACATAAATTACGAAAACCTATTGTGGGAAGCCGTGCATTATTGTCTTATTTGAAAATCACCAAATCCCCTCGTAGTTTATATGATCATTATATGTTAACGCTGCATGATGAAATGAAAAAAAGCGATGTATACCAGAAAAAAGTAGATAAAATTGCCGTGCCTTTTTTAGCAGGCTCTACTTGGATTGTCACCACAGATTCGGTTTCCCACGCTGCTCTTTCCGGACAGTTTTTATTAGAACAAACTTTTTATTTGCCGGTAGAGGCAATGGTATCGCCTGAAAAATCCCCGCTTAGGATCTTGGAAAAAGCCTTAAATACTTCGTTAGTTGAAGAAGCCATGCAATCTCCTGTGTCTGTTTGTGGTTGATGACATCCTGTTAGCGGTCTCTTTATAGCGAGCATAGGGATCCTTACGAATATAAGGCTCTTTGTAATACTAACCCCATTCCACCCTCCCCCACTAAGTGCGCTGCATATGCACATAAGTGGTAATGTACTGATAAGACA
Organism: Francisellaceae bacterium; assembly: GCA_040383965.1. Classification (GTDB taxonomy): domain Bacteria; phylum Pseudomonadota; class Gammaproteobacteria; order UBA6186; family Azoamicaceae; genus CADEGZ01. Next base: position 658 of record JBEICO010000009.1, on the reverse strand, counting down.
CACAAAAAAGGTAGAGCCCTAACATTTTTCATGGTATATTCTGTTTTTGTTGATTTGTATATAACAAATAAAGCGTATTATACCTGGAGGATTAATTATGAGCGACAAACTAAGACGAGATAGAATGCAGGCTTTAAAGAAAGATGCTTCTATTGTAACAATATCCACTTTGTTGTTGCTTGAAGCCAAGCTGGCAGAATATGACACATGTTTTAATAATCTAGTGAGCCGAAAAAATAGTGACTGTCGAAACCTTGCAAGTTATTATGTGCAATTAGGCGATATTTGTGCTCAACTTAACCCTATCAATTTAGCTAAGGCTCTAGAGTTATATACCAAGGCCTACCAAACTCGAAATGCCATTGATCCTAAGTGCAGGGAGGATACATTTGCACAATTGGATCTTAATATTAAGTTCGGATACACCTATACTCAAACCAATAACATTCCTAAAGCAATTGAACATTATAATCAAGCTATAAAAACTTTGACTCCAAGTAGAACAAAAGATGATGCGGTGAAGCGGCAGTTGGCAGATACCCATGCTGCATTAGGGTTGATTTATACAACACGACAAAGAAATGCTTCAGAAGCGGTTAGTCATTGGTTGATCTTCCCCCGAAAAAACGGACATATTGCTAAGCAACTTGTTTTTCCT
>JBEICO010000008.1:0-20696 GCA_040383965.1 Francisellaceae bacterium | reverse complement strand
TATTTTCAAGAGCAATGATCGCGGCTTCAATCCTGTCTATGTTTGTTAAACCAACCCCATTGGAAAGAGGAGTAGAAAATTCTTTAGCTAATGCTCTAATGTTTTGTAGTCCATTAAATTTCCGTTCTTTTTCGAGAGCCCTTTTCTTGGCTAGCTCTTCAGCTTCTTCACGATTATTATCAGGCTTAAAATTTATAGCTTCATCAGCAATGGCCTTACATTTATCATATAATATTTTATTTGTTTTTCTGCTTGGGAGAGCCGTTAGCAGCCTTCTACCATACGTTTCTTTATTAGGTATAGGTTGGCGTCCGTTTAATATTCCTAGCCACTCTAATTGTAGCTCTATTGAAACTTGATTATCCTTAAGTGTTTTCATGAAAAAAATGGCTTTTTCTTGAGAGACTCTGGGCACCAAAGCTTTTTTTTCTTTAAGTTCTTCGCTTAATTGTTTTTGTATCTTTTCTTCATGGAGTAAAACCTCTTCCCAAAACTTCAGAATATTCTTATCATTAAATTTTGGTAGAGTTTCGTGACGTAAGGACACCACATGACAAAGTCTTAAGAAAAACTCATCCATATCTGTTTTTAGAACTGCAGTTAATTGCGAAGGATCTTCCATAAAATTTTTAAGTTTGAGCATATTATTTGATTCATCTTGGTGTGCGATTGTATCACGTATTGTGATGAAAGAATGCCAATCAATTGTGGGATCTGGTTTGCTTAAAAAGGAAGAAATATTCTTTCCTGTCATAAGTTCGCCAATCATTTCTAAGCGACGCATGGCGGCATGAAGACCAAGTTTAGTATCAAGGTTAAATGGTCGTCTATACGCATGTGTAGAATCATCTACTTGGACAAAATAAAGCTTGTTTTCAGTATCTTTACCAGATTTCTTACGGATCTTTTTTATAATTTCTGAGTGTTCCAGAGTTGTACATTGGTTATCTGCATATTTTAGCAATTCAATTAAACAGGTTAGATCCATTAAGCGACGGGTTAACGCCTTAATGGCAATTAGGTTTATAGTGGGAGGGCTACAGTTGTCGTGCGGATTTTTTTCTTTAGACTCAATATGATCAAATAACTGGGTTAATGTTGGTATATCTCTAGCAATTATGGTTGGTACTGCCTCTTCAACAATAAGCTCTACCGCATTTATTTCTCTATCAAATTGTTTTGCAACTACTACTGCAACATTTCGAATAAGAACGGGGGTGAAAGTTTCCGCCTTAGGTTTCATTAATCCACCTAGGTGCTCAAATGTTTCCCACGTAAAAGGAGCAGGAGATAAGAGTTCTTTATATTTACTCCTTAATGTGCCAGACATGTGATAAATTGTAAAAGCAATATGTTCGAGTAAGCGCCTTGCATTTAAAAGTTGAGTTCCTTCAAAGAAAGCCTGCTCATTTTCAGATAACTTTCCTCTTAAAAAATCTCTTCCAGGTGTATGGTATTTTTCTAAAAATCGAAGCGCTTTTCTAATGTATTCAATTCTATACACATCATAATGAACGTTATCTGTTTCGGTTAAACCAATTTTGGGAGGAAGTTTCTTTTTATCTTTGTATAGAGATTCAAGTTCGTCGAAGGCTGCCTGATAATCATCGGGAAGAAGTTTTGGTGCTTTTCTTAGGAAGCTAATCGCCCCTAAACTGGCTTTTATTTCAAAAGAAGTATGCATAACGGTCATTCCCTCATTAGAACCTCTCAATTTTTATATCATTTAAGGATTAATGTCAAGATCTAATATCCGTTATTTATCGGATATTTTATAGAAGCATATCCTATTAAACTATTTTAATCTGATTAGAATAATTTTTAAGGTGATTGATTAGATGGTAGAGGATAAGGAGTTAGTAGTATCTTTACGTTCTTATTGGGATGAAGCCTGGAAAGACGTTATTCGACTTTATTTTAAGGAGTTTACAGAGTTATGTTGGTTGGAGGCTTATCATGGAATTGATTGGGAAAAAGGATATGAGTTTTTAGAGCAAGAATTTCAAGCCATTTTAATTGAGGATGAGATTGGCGGTAGGATTGTTGATAAGTTGATTAAGATTTGGAAGAAGGACGGCAGTGAACAGTGGGTGTTAGTTCATATTGAAATTCAGGCAAGTCGTATTTCGAATTTCCCTGAAAGGATGTATGTATATAATTATCGAATTTATGATCGATTTCGAAAAAATATAGCAAGTTTAGCAATCCTGATAGACGGGAATATCCATTGGAGACCGAATTGCTATGAGAGGCGATTTTGGGGTACAACCCTTAAAATGGAATATCCCGTACTTAAATTGTTGGATTTCCGAGACTCGAAAGAAGAATTAGAAAACAGTAACAATCCATTTGCCTTAGTAATTTTGGCACAACTAGAGGCTTTAGAAACTAAGAAAAACTTTGAGGCAATGCTACCAAATAAAGTTACTTTGACTAGAGGGTTGTTCAAACATGGCTGGACAGGCGATCAGATTTACAGTTTATATAAGTTCTTGGATGGTATTATGACCCTTCCGAAAGAGCTAGAGTTAACATACAATAATAGAGTAAAAGAAATTGAGGAGGAGTTTCAAGTGAGCTATATGACGACAGCAGAGCGTATTGGCTATGAGCAAGGAGTAGAACAAGGGATCCAAAAGGGTGAATTTGTTTTAATTCAGAACTTATTGGAAAGCAAGTTCTCACATATTCCTCCAAAATACCTAGAAATTCTTATAAAAGCAGATGCTGCTACTTTATTAACTTTCGGTAAAATGATCTTAGTTGCAAAAACAATTGATGAAGTTTTTAATTGAAGTGCTGTTTAGATACGGCAGCTTCAGACGCCAACAAACATAATGCCTCTTAATTCTGTCTCAATATTATCGCCAGAGTACATAACGTATAATTTCAAACAAAATTCTCGATGTGCTTTTATTAGAAGAACATTAACATATTTATAGTTAAAGCTGAAACCAATAATTAATATTTTAGTTAATTGCCAGATATCTTTACATAAGCTATATGTTCTTAATTATGAGTAATGTGATGGAGGAGACAAATATGGCACAAAAACTTGTTTCTGATATTTTGGGTGATAGTGACAGGGTGGAGTTTATTAATGTTATAAACGAAAAAGGATTAAATAAAGATTTATTCTTCGTTAGTGATATTGATCATAACGAGGGCACTTATTTATTTAAATACAGAGTTGAGTACTGTGGCAGTATAAAGGATTATTGGCAGATGAGGATACACATCAATACAGGGGTGGCGATACCAACTGAAGCGGATTGGCCATCTAATCTTATTGAGGATATTCAAAGTGGTGTATATAACAGAAAATAAATAATTTTCTTACTTGCTTATAATGGATTTCTTAGAATCTTAAAACCCTCTCCTGCAAGCGGGAGAAGGAGCTTTATAAATTGCTCTCACGGAAACAGGAATTGGAGTTTGCAGAAAAGGTATTAGGCACTTTTTTTAAGCAATAATTACTTCAAGCTCCCTCCCTCGCTTCGCGGGGGAGGGTTGGGGAGGGGGCGATGGAATGAGGGGAGTTGGAAACTCTAAATCCTCTTAAAACAAAGCCTCTGAACCGCTACCCGAGCCACTTCCGCCAGATGAATTACCTGGATCATCAGAGAAAGTGTGGCCTTGATTCGGTAAATTATCTTCTGCAAAAAACTCATACATTGGATTGGGGTGTTCATCGCCTGCTAATTGTCCCGTATTAGGATCAATTTTAACGCTGATAATGCCATCTGGCGGAGACATACTATGTTCTGGTTTATCTTTTAGGGCGGCTTCCATAAAATACATCCACATAGGCAATGCCGCCATCGCGCCGAATTCTTTTAGGGAACGGGGATCATCATATCCAACCCAAGCAGTTACGACGAGATCTTGGTTATATCCCGAGTACCAAGCGTCCATCCAATCGTTAGTGGTGCCAGTTTTGCCAGCAAGATCTTTTCGCCCCAATTTCTTAGCTCGTTGTCCTGTTCCTTTTTGAATGGCATCTTGCAATGCAGAGGTGATGAGATACGCAATTTTAGGATCAATCGCACTTGTCATTTCAGGCGGTGGTGCTTCATAGATCAGCTTGCCTTGATAGTCGGTAATTTTGGTGATCAAGTGGGGTGACACTCGATCGCCCCCATTGGCAAAAGTACAATATCCTGTTGCTACTTCAAGGGGTGTAAATTCTGCAACCCCCAAAGCTATAGAAAGAAACGGTGGAAACTTTTTGGGATTGAAGCCAAATTTTTCTGCATATTCAATAAATTTTTTAACACCAATGGCTTGTAAAACTCTTATCGTCGCCATATTTTGAGAGCGTGACAAACTAACGCGTAATCGAGTAGGTCCATAGAATTTACCGGTAGAATTTTTAGGACGCCAGACAACACCTGTGACGGGATCTGTATAAACAATAGGGGCATCGTTAATTACGCTTGCTAAGGTAAACCCTTCCGATAAGGCAGCAGCATATAGAAACGGTTTAAAGTTAGAACCAGGTTGCCTTTCTGCTTGAGTGACTCGATTAAAGCTGCTTAAAGCATAGTCAAAGCCTCCCACAAGCGCTAAGATCCCTCCTGTTTTAGGATCAAGGGCGACCAGTGCGCCACCCACTTCAGGGATCTGTACCATCTTCCAAGATTGGGTGCTTGGTATTTCTTCGGTATAAATCACATCCCCGACAGCCACTACCTCCGCTGGCTTTTTAGGTAAATAGCCAATTCGAGATCCTTTGATGCGGGATCCTTTTAATTCAGATCTTGCCCAAGAAAGACCTGCCCAAGGGATATCAATGTAGCGGCCATCTTGGAGCAGAACTGAAATTTTAGTGTCTGCAACTTTGATAACGGCACCAGGCAGTAAATTTCCGTAAGCAGGAATTTCTTTTAATTCGTTTATCCAATTTTCAAGTTCTTGATCAGGTGTTTTGTTTCGAGACAATTTAAGCTGAATTTTTGTTTTACGGTATCCGTGTCGTTGATCGTATTCTAACAGAGCCTTTTTAAGTGCCTGAGTTGCAGCAATTTGCTGTTGACTGTCAATCGTTGTATACACTTCATATCCCAAACTATAAATAGTTTCACCATAACGAGCGTACAGATCTTGTCTTACCATTTCAGCGACATAGGGTGCTTCAGCATCCAAAGCTCTACCATGGTATTTGGTGGGAAGTGGAGCCTCTACGGCAACTTTATACTGTTCTGGTGTAATAAATTCGTAAGATAGCATTCGCTCTAAAACATGCTTACGGCGCTTAAAAGCCGCTTTGGGATCGTGTAAAGGGTTAATATTTGAAGGGGCCTGAGGGAGTCCTGCCAGCATGGCAATTTGATCCAGGGTAAGTTTATCTACAGTTGTTCCATAATAAACTTCAGCAGCAGCAGCAATACCGTAAGCTCGTTTCCCAAAATAAATCTTATTCAGATAAAGCTCTAGAATTTCGTCTTTAGTGAGTTCTTTTTCAATTTTAAGGGCTAATAAAATTTCGGACAGTTTTCGAGTAAAGGTTTTTTTGCGACTGAGAAAGAAATTTCTGGCAACTTGCATGGTGATAGTACTGCCACCTTGCTTAATAGACGAATTCGTAAGCAAGATAACTGACGCCCTGATTAAGCCTCTAAAATCTACTCCAGGGTGTTCATAAAAACGTCGATCTTCTGTGGCCAATATGGCATTGATAAGATCTTTGGGTACCTGATGCAAGTTAATGGGGGTACGCCTTTCTTCTCCAAATTCGCCAATCAATTTACCGTCTTCTGAAAAAATTCTAAGGGGAACCTGTAGTCGCATGTCTTTTAACATATCAACAGAAGGTAATTTGGATCCAAGATAAAAGATGCCAATGATGCCAATCAACACCAGTAAGCCCAAAGTGCTCAGTATTGATCGTCTAAATATTTGTAAAATTATTTTCATCAAGTTATCCAAATTATAAAATGGTTATGACTAATGGAAGTATCATACCAAACCTAAAATGAACTATTCCACTCAATTGAAACTCGATTTTTTTCAGGGTAGGACTAGTATTAAGTTAGAGCTCTATAAATTATTTTTTAATAGATCCCAGAGGTAGATTGTGTTTGATTTTCTAAAAGTAAGTTCACCCCCTTTGGTGGGAATTGATATAAGCTCATCAACTATTAAAGTGCTAGAGCTGAGTCGATTGGATAATCAATATACTGTAGAAACCTATGGGACTGAATTATTGCCGCCACAAAGTGTTCAAGAAAAAACTATCAAAGAAATTGATACTGTGGCGAAGACCATCCGTAAGTTGCTTAAACGTGTGGGTGCTACTCGAAAATGTGCTTCAATAGCGGTTTCAGGCCCTTCGGTAATTACTCGGGTGATACAACTTGCAGCAGAATTTAATGATGCAATGATTGCCGAACAAATTGAAGCCGATGCTGTTCGTAACTTCCCCTACCCACTAGAAGAAATATATTACGATTTTGAAGTGATAGGCCCTTCCACTCGAAATCCAGAGCTAAAAGATATTCTATTGGCTTCCTCTCGCATAGAAACGGTCGATATCCGAGTAGCAACAATTAATGAAGCAGAGTTAACTCCAACCGTAGTTGATATTGAAATGTTGGCGGTTGAGCGAGCGTTTAAATTGGTGGTAAATCATTTGCCTGCACAAGGCAAAGGATTAAATTTCGCATTAATAGATATTGGTTCAACCAACACGGTTTTATATGTTATTAGAGATCTTCGGACCATTTATAGTCGCGAACAAGCGTTTGGAGGGAAGCATCTAACAGATGAAATTCAAAGACGTTATGGATTAGGCGCAGAAGAGGCCATTGTCGCTCAGCGCTATGGGGGGCTACCCGAGGATTATATCACCGAGGTTTTGACGCCCTTTAAAGAAACGATTATCCAACAAATAAATCGTGCACTACAAGTCTTTTTTTCTTCTAGTGATGAGTCTGAAATTCAATATATTGTTTTGGCAGGTGGAGTTGCCATGATGCCTGGGCTAGATACTCTTATTCAAAGTAGACTAAAAACGAAAACATTTATTGCTAATCCATTTTCAGGGATGAAACTTTCCTCGAAGGTTAGTAAGAATAATATTCTTGAGGAAGCTTCCGGATTTATGGTGGCTTGTGGTCTTGCCTTAAGGACATTTGAAGATGAATAAAATAAATTTACTTCCTTGGCGCGAAGAGTTAAGAAAAAGATTGAATAAGATCTTTCTTTTTGAACTGGGAAAAAATGTTGCACTTAGTATTCTGGTTATCATCATGGTAGATAATTATTTTAATCATCGGATCGAAACCAACAATACAGATGTTTTATATGTCAATACTGAACTTCAAAAAATGTCTTCCCAGGTGGCTGAACTTCAAGGGTTAGAGAAAAGTAAAAAACAAATTTTAGAGAGAATTAGCATTATTCAGTCTTTACAACAAGATCGTTTTTCAATTGTGAAATTGTTGGACACGTTACCTCGAGTTTTGCCTGAAGGAGTCCATTTGTCTTTGATATCTCGAAAAACAAAATTTGTTGCCATAACTGAGGCAGATGCAAAACAACCCAATCCTGCAATAGGTGGCGCTTCTAAGGGTGCAGCAGGCCCCGGTGATTTAGGAGCTGGAGGCAGGGGTGGTAAAGGAAGAAGAGGGGGCCGAGGTGCCGAAAGTGGTGCTGCTGAACCCCCCGTAGCCACACCTGCGCCAGCCCCCCCTGTTGCAAAAGGAACTGCGGCAGCACCTAAGAAGGGTGCGGCTACCGGTGCTAAGAAAAAAGGGGATCCAACAGCAGGTATGAAGGAAAAATATGCGATTACCCTTGAAGGCGTCTCTGCTAATAATTCAGACATTGCCGTTTTTTTAAAGAACCTTCAAAACATTAAGGATTTTGATGGTGTAACCCTAAACGAAGTAGGGGTGGAAAAAGGGGGGGCTGGTCTTCACTTTAAAATTGAATTTACTCAGGATATTGGAGCGCAGGGGTAATCAGTGGAAATCTTAGGGGTTAAAATTGAAGAACTTCGTTTTGACAGTATGGGCAGCTGGCCCCTATCTGCTAGAAATGTTGTTTGTAGTGTCGTTAGCATTTTGACTTTAACTTTGGGATATTTTGTTCAAATTAGTGAAAAAATGAATATGTTGGATGCTTCAACAAAAAGAGTTGTTTCTTTAAGTGCTACATTTTTAGATACTCATCGTAAAGTATCAAATTTAGAAGCATACAGAATAGAAGTGGATGATGTTAAGAAAAAACTAGAGGAATTAACTTCTTTGTTGCCACCTTCCAGTGAAATGGCTGAAGTTTTAGGGGAGCTTTCTAAAGAAGCTGTGAATAATGGATTGGATTTTATTGGCGTAAAGCCTGGGAGTCCAGCAACAAAATTATTTTATAACATAGATCCTATAGATTTTACACTTGCAGGTAATTATTTGGGTCTTGGGCAATTTGTTAGTAATATCGCGAGTATGCCAAGAATTGTGACGTTACATGATTTTATCATTCAAAATAATAAAAATGGATCAGGGTTAACCATGAGCGTTACTGCAAAAACGTATTGGGCCTCTCTTGCTGGGAGAGGGGGATGATCAAAGTCAAAAGCATTATCATTATGTTAATGACGTTAACTGTGTTGAGTGGTTGCAGTTCAACGGCGGATGATGGTGTGGTGAAGTTTGTCGCAGATGTTAAAAAAACCAGTCCTGGATATGCTGAAAAAATGCCGGATATTGTCCAGGTAACCCCGGTTAAATTTGATACCAGAGGAATGCGGGATCCTTTTGAAACACTTATTGTTGCGAAACCAGAAGCTGAACAAGAGATCAAAACTGTAGGGGGACCTGATCCTCTGCGGGTACGAGAGGCACTAGAAGGGTTTCCATTAGAGTCTTTGTCAATGGTTGGAACTTTGGAACGAAATGGGAAATTTTTCGTATTGTTAAAGGATAAAACAGGGGCTGTGCATCTCGCTGGCGTTGGAAATTACGTTGGAGAAAATGCAGGAAAGATAGATATGATTACTGAAAAAGAAGTGGTTTTGACGGAATCAATGCCAGATGGTAAGGGGGGATGGCGGGATCATAAGGCTAAGATCCCATTTACAACGGTTACTGAGAAAGAGACTGCAGCTACGGATCGAGGAACTGCTACTAAAGAACGAGCCGCACCCGCAAGAGACAAAGGAACAACGACTAGAGACAAAGGGGCACCTAAAGAACGTGGAACAGGGTCCGCCCGTCAAGGAAGAGGAGAATAGTCTATGCAGTTGCTGCTTAATTTGATTACTAAGAATTGGAAGACTATCGCAGTTTTGCTGGTAGGGTTTTTTGGATTATCATTTGGATCGATTGTGTGCGCAGAAGGAGGAAATCAATTAACCAATGTTGAACTTAGAACTTCAGAGCAAAATAAAATACAATTGCGATTAGAATTTTCAGAAGCTGCTGTTTTGCCCAAGAGCTTTTCCGTGGAAGCTCCCCCAACGGTAGTTCTTGATTTTCCTTCTGTCAAAAATAAAATATCTAAAGAGGTAGTCAATCAGATCATGTCGGTAAATTTAATTAGGAGCGTCAACATTGCGGAATCAGAAGATAAAACTCGAGTTGCTATTGATGTACAGCATCTTGTACCTTTTGAAACAGACGTCAATGGAAATATTTTGACTATAACTTTCGAAACCAACATGGGCGAAATGAGTTTTTCTAGGGGTGGCAGCAGCGCTGGCAATAACGAAATAAAGAGTGTGGGGAATTTATATCAGGTTAGATCCTTTGACTTTCATCGAGGTGAGCATGGCGAGGCTAGAATAATTGTTGATTTGTCAACGTCTAAAGCGATGGTAAATTTTAAAGAAGAGACAGAAAAAGTAACGGCCGAATTTATTGGGGCGACATTGCAGAGTGATTTGGCAAAGAGATATGATGTGACCGATTTTGCGACACCTGTTCAATCTATTCTTGTTGAAAAGAAGGGCAACAATGTCAATTTTGTGGTTAATGCATCAGGAGATTTTGATAAAATTGCTTATCAAATGGACAATCAATTTATTTTAGAAATTCGGGGTCTTAGCCAAGAAGAGAAAGCCGTCGTTAAGGAAGCAACACCCAGGTATACGGGTGAGAAAATTTCTCTTAACTTCCAGAATATTGATATTCGCGCCATATTACAGATCATTGCCGATTTTTCCGGGTTTAATATTATTACCAATGATACTGTCAAGGGAAATATTACCTTGCGGTTGCAGAATGTTCCTTGGGATCAAGCTTTAGATATTATTTTAAAAAGTAAGGGCTTAGGTAAACGTCAAAGTGGCAATGTATTTTTAGTGGGTCCAGCAGAGCAAATTGCTGCAAGCGAGAAAGTTGAGCTTGAGGGGTTAAAGCAAGTTGAAGATTTAGGGCCTATGAAATCTGAATTAATCCAAGTGAATTATGCAAGCGCACCTAATTTGGCAACTATTTTGAAAGATAAAGCAACCTCTTTATTAACTTCTAGAGGGACAGTGACAGTAGATAAAAGAACCAATACCTTACTAATTCAGGATGTTGATAGTCGCTTAAGTGAGATTAAAGCGCTATTAAAAAAATTAGATAGACCCGTTAGGCAAGTGGAAATTTCCACTCAAATTGTGAGCGCAAGCAGTTCTTTAGAAAAAAATCTGGGGATCCGTTTAGGGGGTGGTGCCAACATGGCAGTTGGGAGACGTCGTCTAGGGGTTGGCTCAACAGTAGATAGGGCGAGGGCGATTGCTGAAAATACAGGGGGAGTGATGCCTCCTCCAAATGCTGTTATTGGATCAGAAGCCTACAATTCCAATGCATCCCTAAAGTTAAATGATACAGAAGGGTTGTTCACAGACTTAGGTGCTGCCACTATTACCGGTGTTACGACTGGAACCGCAGGTTTTGCCTTGGCAAGGTTGCCTAATGGGACCCTACTAGATTTAGAGCTGCAAGCTTTAGAATATGAACTGAACAGTAAAACGATAGCAAGACCTAAATTAGTCACTCAGGATCAAACAAAGGCTTCCGTAGAGCAAGGCGTAGATGTTGCTTATCAACAAGCAAGCTCTAGTGGTGCTACTACAGTTGCATATAAATCAGCAGCGCTTAAATTAGAGGTAACTCCTCAAATTAGTCCTGATAACAAGATTACTTTGGATTTATCCATTTCAAATGATAAGCTCAGCACCGCAATTTCGGGAGCAGCACCAGCAGTTGATACGAATCGTCTTAAAACCAAAGTATTGGTGGATAACGGAGAGACTGTGGTATTGGGAGGCGTGTTAAAAATTGACGATGAAAGATCCATGGCTAAAATTCCCTTTTTTGGCGATTTACCTTTAATAGGGGGGCTATTTAGGAATAAGCATTACAAATACCAGCCTAGAGAACTTATTATCTTTATTACCCCTAAAATCATTGATCCCTTAAAGGTAAGCGACAATGGATAAACGGATACTTTAGTGGACTTACTTTAGAAGATTACAGTATCATCTAACTCATGATAAAAGAATACAGACTCATTCGTGCATTATGTCGCCAACCGGTGGATTGCACCCCAGTTTGGATGATGCGGCAAGCGGGTCGTTACTTGCCGGAATACCGCGCACTTCGCCAGCAGGCAAAGGATTTTTTAACCCTTTGCAAAACCCCAGACTTAGCCTGTGAAGTTACCTTGCAACCCTTGAAGAGGTTTGATCTCGATGCAGCCATTATTTTTTCAGATATTTTAACCATACCCGACGCCTATCAATTAGGTCTTTATTTTGTAGAAAACGAAGGCCCTTGTTTTCAAAACCCCATTGGTTCTCTAAACGATATTGAAAAATTGCCAACGTTAGATCCTGAAGTAGACTTAAAGTATGTCATGGATGCGATACGTTTGGCGAAACAAGAATTGCGCCATAAAGTGCCGTTGATTGGTTTTGCGGGAAGTCCTTGGACAATCGCAACGTATATGGTGGAAGGAAAGTCTTCGAAAACTTTTTCCAAAATCAAGAAAATGCTGTATCGCGATCCTAAAATGCTAGAACTGCTATTATCACACCTTGCTACTTCTGTGAGTGATTATCTAAATGCACAGATCAAAGCAGGTGCGGATACAGTAATGATATTTGATACCTGGGGTGGGGTTTTGACGCATCCCCATTACTTAGAATTTTCTTTGAAATATATGCAACGAATAGTGAACAATATTAAAAAGTTCCCACATGAAAGACAAGTTCCCATTATTTTATTTACTAAAAACAGCGGATCGTTTTTAGTTGAAATGGCTAATACGGGTTGTGATGCGGTGGGTATAGATTGGACGGTTTCTTTAGATTCAGCTCGTCAATTAATCGGAGACAAAGTAGCGATCCAGGGAAATTTAGATCCCGCTGCGCTCTATGCAGAGCCGCTTCAGATCCAAAAAGAAGTTAAAAATGTATTACAAAAATTTGGAAAAGGTCCTGGTCATATTTTTAACTTAGGCCATGGGATCTTTCCTGATATTGATCCTGAAAAAGTTTCTATTATGATTGAGGCGGTGCATTGTGGATAACCAAAAAGTTATTTTTCCGGGAACATTTGATCCTATTACCAACGGCCATCGAGATTTGATTGAACGCGCTGCACGTCTTTTTGGCAAAGTCATTGTGGGTGTGGCAGAAAACAAAAGAAAATCACCGTTCTTTACGTTAGATGAGCGCGTCACGATGGCAAAAGAAGTGTTATCTCACTTAACGAATGTCGAAGTCCGTGGTTTTGGCAGCTTATTGATGCACTTTGCAAAGCAAGAAAAAGCTAAAGTGATTATACGGGGTTTGCGAGTAATTTCAGATTTTGAATATGACTTTCAGTTGGCCAATATGAATCGGCGTTTAGAGCCCGATATTGAAACTATCTTTTTAACGCCTGCTGAACAATATTCTTATATTTCCTCTAGTTTGGTGCGTGAAATTGCCGCGCTAAAAGGAGATGTTAGTCCCTTTGTGCATCAAAATGTAGCCAAAAAGCTAAGTGATCGATTCCAATAGAGATAATTCCCCATGGCCTTGCTGATAACCTCTGAATGTATTAATTGCGATGTTTGTGAGCCTGCCTGCCCTAATCAGGCCATTTCAGTGGGGGCGGAATATTATGTTATAGATCCCAATCGCTGTACAGAATGCGTAGGCCATTTTGAAGTGCCGCAGTGTCAATTAGTATGTCCAGTAGATTGCATTCCCAAAGATCCAGCTCATGTCGAATCCAAAGAACAATTATTGGCTAAGTATCATCTTTTACAGGAATAAAAAAAATTTTGGTGTCAGATGATTACATATTACAAGTACCCGAAGGTGTCTAATTCACTTCAATGTTGACTTATTTGTTTCTTTAGGTTTTAGCTCACCAAATAATTTAAAAACGATTTTTTTTGCTGTATCAGGAGAAATTAATGTCTGGCATCCAGTATGTTGAAAAGCAGCAAAATTTTTTACTTTTTCTGGAAAAGCGAGATGATATTGCCGTGATGTTATTTCGTGAGGTTGCTTGTCAAATTCTTCTAATGTCATAGTATTTGTTTTTAGTTTTTGTATTTGATCATAATCTGCTATGGTTGAAATAGGTAGCACATAAAAATTTGATTCTAAATCAGTCTTATTCAACATGCCATACAAATGTCCTGCGCCAACAACACATACCACATCCGATTTAACTTCATTAGCACAGGAGGCCATTGTTGTATTTCTTTCCGCCATCGCTTCCTCTGATCTTACATTAACATTTGCTTCTCTGAGCTTATTATGGTTGATATCAATAGGCACTATTGTTACATTATGTTCTTTTAAAATGTTTTCAAAACTAAGGCAAACCAGCCATTTGCTTGCTTGAGTAAGGCGTTTTCCTGTTTCGTTAAAATAATTAATCATTTCTTGATCTTGTTCAGTTAGAACAGTGTTAATATGCAATAGCTTAGAAGCTGCTAGGTAAGTCATTACTTCAATCAAAAATCCATTTAAATTAAAATGATCTTCTCCTATTAAAATCATTAATCGTTTACCATGCCTTGTCGCTTCCAAATGCGCTGTGTTTACTTCCTCTATGATGCGCGTGAAAACGTTTTTAAACTGTGCCTCTAATTCTCCCCCATATATTTTCCAAACAGCATTCGATAAAAGATTAAATATTTTTTCATTCTCGTGAGAACAATTATTCATGTATTGTTCATGCGCTCTTTGCACAGGTAAACTTCTTTTGCAATAATCTGGATAACTTTTATTATCTGTTGAAGTTAATTGTTCAAGTGTCGTACTATGGGCCCCACCTAAAGGATGAGCGCCATACTTTAATAAAAGCTCTACCAAGAGCGGATTTCTCATCATTACTGCTTCATCTAATAACGTATAACCATGTATGCTTGTATAATTTGGATCTGCTCCTATAGAAAGCAGGCACTTAATCAGTAGAAGCTCTTCAATATCGAGTGGAGGGTGAATAGACAATGGATTATCTGAACCCATTAAAGAATAAAGCTTTTTGTTAATATAATTTATTAATGCGGGTTTTTCGGTTAATATTTTTTTTGCGTCATCTACGTCGCGACGCTCAATGGCTGAATCAAGCGTGTTGGTACTGTTTGAATCAAATTGTTGAAACATGGTGTTGCTCAATAAAAAGATCTTGGTGTCAGATTATTACATATTACAAGTACCTGTAACAATTACCTGAAGGTGTCTAATTATCATCTTTTGCAGGGTTTAGCAGATCCGTTGTAGATAGCCCCCCTAACGCATTTAGAACTGTTCTATTTGCTTGTGCAATGGCATGGCTTATCTTTTCTTGAGCCGCTTTCTTCGCTTGTTCTTCTATGTGTTTTAAGCGCTCAGCTTCTTTTCTTAAGTATTTTTCAGCTTCTAACATTAACTCTAATTCTTTAGCTTTATGGAGAACAGCATTAAATTGTTCTTCTTTTTGGACTTTTTCTTGTTCTAGGTGTTGTTTTTCGTTTAAGAGAATGGAAGCTTTCTGTTCAGCAGAATGTTTGGCGTCGCTCTCAATTTGTTTTAAATTTTCCAGCTTGTGCATCTTGTCTAATAATTTCTTAATATCACTTTCTTTATTGGATTTATCTTGTTCAATTCTTTGTTGTTGATTGGTTAGAATTAAAATTTTGTTTTCATGCTCGTGTAAAGCTTGCTTTTGTTCGTTTAGCAGCGAGGCAAGTTTTTGTTCGGCAAGAGATTTCTTCTCAGATTCTTGTTGCTTGATATCTTCAAGCTGGTAAATCTTTGCAGTTAGATCTTTAATTTGGTTCTCTAAAGATTCTTTGATTGTTTTTTCAGAGTTGAGTAAAATTTCTTGTTTGTTTATATTTTCATTTGCTTCTGCCAATGTCTCTTCAAGTTTGGATTTCTCGATGTCTGTGGCAGCAATTCTGTTGGCCAATTGTAAAATTTTGTCTTCCACTTGTTTTCGTTTTAATTCTTCATCGCGTAAAGGAGTGGCATTTAGTTTTGCATCCAAAACCTTTCTTAAATTTCTTTCGTGAACAACAATGGTTTCCATTCTGCGGACCGTTGCAAGTGACGCAGAAATCTGGGATTCAAATAAGTTGCGCTCGTTTTCAAGGGTATTCTTTTTAGATTCTATTTGCTGGATTTCTTGCAGGAGAACCTGGATCCTGTTATCGAAATCTACTCGATCATCATTTGATTTTTTGGTTACCGATTCTAGTTTTAACTCAACTTCTTTTCTTTTTTCATCAGCTTGTTGTGCAGCTTCAAGATGTTTTTGGATCCAGCCTTGCGCAACTTGCTTGCTCTTTTCGTGGTGGTGCGCTTGTTCTTTTGCTGCTTTAATTTTCCTGTCAGATTCTTCTTGGATCTGGTTAACTCTTTGGTTGGCTTCAGCTTGAATTTGCGCGACTTCCTGCTCTGATTGAGCTTTTGCTTTCTGGATGACGTCATTAATGCTCTGT
The DNA here is from genome assembly GCA_040383965.1 of Francisellaceae bacterium. Lineage (GTDB taxonomy): Bacteria > Pseudomonadota > Gammaproteobacteria > UBA6186 > Azoamicaceae > CADEGZ01. The sequence goes on along the minus strand of JBEICO010000008.1, from coordinate 4,778 downwards.
TGGATCTGCCTTGTTTTTTCGTTCGCCTGAATTTCTGCACGTTTAACTTTTTGTTCTGCTTCTAATCTAACTGTGTTGATTTCGTTGGAAATGATTCTTTCTTTTTCATCAATTTTAGACTCGGTCTCTTTTTGGATTTTCTTTTGAAATTCGCTGGCTTGATCTAGGAGTTGCTTGGTTTTTTCTTCTGCTAAAAATCGAGCATGTGCTTCTTTTTGAGCCGTTTGTTCTTTAGCCTCAAGTGCCTTTAAAGCGCTTTGAAATTTAATTTCTAAGGAGTGGGCAAATTTCTCCGACTCAACCCTCAGCTGTTTTTCTAAAATTAATTGTTGCTCTGCCTTATAAGCTTGTTCTGCCGTTAATTTTGCCTGTTGAATAGCAAATAGAGCTTTGTTTTCAGCTTCTTTTCTGGCATCTTCTTCCTTTTTTCTAGATATTTCATATTGTTTGGCTAATTCATCTGCTTTCTCTGCTTTTAAATCAATTGCCAGTGAAAGAATCTCTTGTTCTTTGGCATTTAACTCATTTAATACAGCATTGTCATTTCTATGGCCTGTATTGGAGTTAGAATAATTGTTTTGAGGAAATAGAAACCCCCCAATTAAAATTCTGTTTTCTTGCGGGGCATTTATCAACTCTAATGCTGATTTCTCTTTACTCCTTTCCTCTAATAACTGTTGCAATTCAATTCTTGGGCTCAGGATTTCCGTGACAGGTTCAGGGCTAAATGCGGCTGGAAGGGGTTCTTTGGGGGTTTCGAGAGGTGTGCTTTCTTCGGTTGTGTTACCTAATAGAGTTGAATTCCAAGGTCGATGGGTACGTTTTTTGAATAATGCTTTACCGCTTGAAGAATCTAAAGGATCCATTCTCCGCATTTCATAAACTCCAGATCTGATTTAACCCCATGGTTTAATGAAAGTTTAGGCGGAGATCAGTGTAATATCAAATTTTGACCTACTGTGAACAGGGTCTTAGATGTCTTGCCCTATGGATCCGCCATCCCACCAAAAAAAAGATAAGCGGTAAGCAAAAAGGGAAAAAGTATTGAAAAGCGATTTGGGTAAACATATTTTGGGTAAACAAGGCGTCTATGGGAGGGTGATAGGCAATGTTTAAAGGGAGATCGGCTTCATTTAACCAATTAAACAGATGATTGGCCAACATTAAATTGCCATAGTTATGAATGCCTGCATTACTTAAAAAGTGACTATTTCCAATGACAACGATTCGTTGTTTGCCTTTGGTTAGGGAGGCACCCAGGGTAAAGGGTCCCGGGATTTTCACATCCTTATTTTGCAAGACGGTTTCTGCATGGGTGATCAGGAAGGGTGAAGCCTGCCATCCAAGCGCGGTTGCCTTTTTTGTGTCGAAGGGTTTGGAATAGGGAAAAACCGTTAACAAATCTAATTTTTGAGTTATAGGATGTTCTGGGTATTTTGTAATCACACTAATTTTAGGGTGGGGGGCTCCAAGCCGTGTGGCTTGAAAGTCTTGCAGGGTTCCCTCCGACCATTCAATCCCTAGGGCTTTGGCTATCTTTGGATCAAAAGAAGTATCAGGGCCAACCAGCCACAAAAGATTGCCGCCCCGTTCTATATAATCCAATATTTTTTGGGTTTCATAAGGGAGTAAAGGTGTTTTGGCTGCCATCATTACTACGGTTTCTGTGTTGTCAGGAATGATCCCTTGCTCGCCTACATTAAGAGCCGTTATTTGTAAGCCTTTATTTTTTAATTCGGTCGTTAATTGGCTCATCTCATGAAGTTCAGATCCAATAGGATCAGGTTCACCATGACCTGATAAAAAAACGATCCACTGAGATTTGTTTCTAAGCGTTTGGAAAATAAGGTTACTTAAGCTTTGTTCACTCCAGGTAGCGATATTAAGATCAACAGCTTTAATTTGATTATCATACTTTAAGAGTAAGTTGTGCTCACTTTGTAATCCGAGAGTGGACTTCTCTTCTTGGGGAATAGGCAAAGCTTGGATCCGCAATTGGATATAGGGCGTTTCTCTTTGAAAGAGTGAAATTAAGCTTTGTACTTTTTCTTTAACAGTGGGATCTGGAGAAAATAATTCAAGGGTAAAGGTTTATCAATGGTGGCTAGAAATTCAAGGTTGGCATGGTCTAGGCTGTTATTTTTATTAAAAGTGGCATCAAAAAAGATCGGGTATTGATATCCCAGAAAACAGAGCAGAATGAGCAGGGTTATCAAAAAGTAATGAGTATTTTTTTTCATTTTTTAAAGCTCAGTTTTTTATTCAGGGTATGGACACTAAAATACAAAAAAACCATGGAGAATAAGATAAAATAGATGATATCTTGGGTGCACAAGAGGCCGGACAAGAAATTTTGACAGTGATATAGCAGGGCAAATTCCGATAACCAGGTAAAACTTTGGCCAAAAAACTTAGGGATCCATTCCAATATGCAAAAGAACAATAGCAGGATGAAGGTCATAAATGCGGCCATCAAAGGTTCTTTACATAAGCTGGAAATGTAGAGCGCGCAACATGAATTTGCTGCCAATAGTAAAAGTAATCCAAGCAGTCCACTCAAGAATTGCCCGAGATCGAGAGAATCGTTTACGGTGATGCATAATGGCATCAGCACCGTTGGCAAGAGTAAGAAAAGTTGGATCCCATATAACCCTAGAAGTTTACCCAAGATAATTTCTCTGGTGTGAATCGCAGTGGTTAAATAGAGTTCTAAAGTGTTTGATTTTCTCTCTTCGGTTAAACTTTTTGTGGCTAAAAGGGGGGTAAGAATAAAAAACAAGAGTGCGGTCCAGGCAAATAAAGGGTGTATAACGTCTTCAGTCATACCATAAGTAGAGGAACTCGCTAATAACTGATTCTGGCTCTTAAGTAAATACTGCTCTAGGAGCCAATAAAAGATAAGACCCAGAATAAATTGACACAGAGCTAAGAATTTCCAAATCTTTCCTGTTTTGAACCATTTTTCTAATTCAAACTTTGCAAGGGTGAAAATCATAAACATTGGCTCCAGAAGGATCAAACTTTAGGACATGGTCGCAAAGCGGTTCTACTTCATTGAAAGCATTCGTGGAAAGGATAACGGCGGCATTTTTTTTATAGATTTTTAGGTGGTTTATAAAGCATTCGATTTGATCAGGATCTAAACCTTGAGTAGGTTCGTCAAGCAATAATACTCTGGGTTGGTGCAACATCGCCTGTGCAATACCGACCCGTTGTTTTTGCCCTTTAGAAAGAGAACCTATTAAAACATGTTGCAAGCGTGTTAGGTTTAATTCTTCTAGGGTTTGTTGGATCCTAAGGCTATGAAGGTGTTTGGGAATTTGGCGAAGTCTTGCAATGAGATCTAAATATTCATAAATAGTGAGTTCTGTGTATAAAGGTAAATGATCGGATAGAAACCCAAGAGAATGTTTAGCGTTTAAAGGATCTGTCTCGAGATCAAAACCCTGGATCCAGATCTTTCCCGTATCCGGGGGAATTAATCCGGCTAATAAGTGTAGAGTGGTTGTCTTTCCTGTCCCATTTGCCCCAATGAATACCATACATTCCCCTGCTTTGAGAGAGAAATTTAAATGTTGGAGCGCCAAGTGGGGTTGGCGAACAAAGGACATATTTTGAACAGAAATTAATGCGTTGGGATCCATAGGCAAAAGTATAGCCAATGTATCGTCACACAGAAAAGTGTTAGTTAAATCCCTCACTAGTAATCTATTATAGTATTACGTACACTAACAGCGGTACTAAATGTGGAGGTTCTGAATTATGTTTTATGGCATTTTAGATTTACCGTGGTGGGGATATATCGTTGCAACTTTTATTTTAACGCATATCACCATAGCATCCATTACGATTTTTTTACATCGACACCAAGCGCACAGAGCATTGGATTTACATCCAGTCATTAGTCACTTTTTTAGAGCTTGGTTGTGGTTAACAACAGGTATGGAAACCAAAGCCTGGGCTTCTATTCACCGTAAGCATCATGCGAAATGTGAAACCCCAGAAGATCCTCATAGTCCAATCATGCTGGGATTACCCAAAGTGATGTGGGAAGGTGCAGAACTTTATCGCAAAGAGGCTAAAAATCGAGAAACGCTTTCTCGATATGGCCAAGGCACCCCCGATGATTGGATAGAACGCCACCTTTATACACCCCATTCCGCAAAGGGTATTATTATAACCCTGTTTCTGGATCTCCTCTTTTTTGGTGTTCCAGGGCTTACCATTTGGGCAGTACAAATGGCATGGGCGCCTTTTTTTGCGGCAGGCATTATTAATGGTGTAGCGCATTATTGGGGTTATCGTAATTTTGAATGTCCAGATGCGGCAACCAATATTTCTCCTTGGGGTATTTTGATTGGCGGTGAGGAGCTGCACAATAATCATCATACTTATCCAACTTCTGCCAAACTGTCCGTTAAATGGTGGGAGTTTGATATTGGCTGGATGTATATTCGGATCTTAATGCTGCTTGGCCTCGCCAAAGTAAAGCGAGTAGTACCCACACCAGAGATTTTGCAGGGGAAGAATGATATTGATGCCAATGGGTTACATGCGTTGCTTAGTAATCGTATACAGGTGATGACCACTTATTCTAAAGCGGTATTATTGCCATTATTTAAGCAAGAAAAACAAAATGTCTTGCCTGAAGAGCGGGATTTTTTGAATAACGTAAAATCAGCGCTTATACGAGCAGATATTCTGGTAGATGATATGGGTCGGCGTCATTTAGAAGAATTTCTAGAAAGAAGCCGTATTCTTAAAATTGTTTACAATCT
>JBEICO010000007.1:0-21380 GCA_040383965.1 Francisellaceae bacterium | reverse complement strand
TTGTCTTTTGAAGTTAAAAAAAACCCCCCCTCTTTTGGGGGGTTTTTTTTAGGGTTTTTTAATCAATTCTGATAGGGTAACCATTAGGGGTTTTAGCAGTCATTCTAGCCATGGTCCAATTAACCATATGGTGGTGGGTAAGCGCAGCCTCGATAATGTGAGCTAGGCGAGTGAGACTATCTGAACCATGATATTGGGGTTCAGTTAAGGGTTGGTGAGCTTCTAAATAAAGGTGTCCTTTGTGCCAACCCACTTTGTAGGGTTCATGAATAATTAACACAGAAGTGCCGGTCGGCACCATATAAAATAACTTTTCAATGTCTTCTGGAAATAAACGAATGCAACCATGAGTGGTTCTGACACCGATCCCCGCAGGGCGGTTTGTACCATGTAATAAAAATGCCCCTTGGGTACTTAAACCTTTTGCGGATAAATAGAGGGCATAGTAACCAAGCGGATTATCAGGTCCTGCAGGTACTGAGCCCGGTAAAGGATCTCCTTTGGCGATGTGCTCTTTTCGAATGGATTCAGGGGGATACCAAGTGGGATCCTTTTTCTTGCCTGTAATAACGGTTTTGCCTAGTGGGGTTGTCCATCCCTTTTTTCCAATGCCAAGCGGATAGGTTGTTACCAGTCGTTTATCTGGATGAAAATAATATAAACGCATTTCAGCTAAATTCAAAACAATTCCCGTTCTCGGAACTTTAGGCAGAATAAACTGGGTAGGAAGAACCACAATAGCGCCTACGGTCGGAACCCAAGGATCTAAATTGGGGTTTGCTTCGATCATTTCGTAGACCCCGATATCAAAGCGTCGACCGATATCCCCTAGGGATTCCCCCTCGCGCACCGTGACTGTTTGTACTTCCCCAACGAGATCTCCCGACTCAGGAAGCGGAAATGTTAGGGCAAACACCGGATTAGCAATGGAAAATACCACTAACCCGAATGCCAATATCAAGTTGGATTTAAATCGGCTGACTTTTATTATCATATCTTTCGCACCAGTTCATATATTTTTGTGTTCCATTCAAGTGTAATTTGCCTGAAAACATGTCTCCTGGGCTGCCATACTAAAGCATACGCCCTTCATAAACTATCGGTAATATTGAAAAAAATAAAGTTGTTTAGCAAAATAAAGTGTGTTTGCACAAGTTAGTAGTGATACTACAATAAATAGAAGAGCAATGGAAGAGGAAACCGGCGGTGGATTGGAATTTTAGTTGGAATAAAAATAAAAACCAAAAGCCCGGAATGGTTGGGATAACAGAAACACCAACCTCTATTTCAGCTGTATACGCGATCAAAAATGGGACTCAAGTGACAATCAAGGCACAACAATGTGAGAGGGTAGGTGATCTTGCGGCTAAACAGAGGTTTTTGACCCAATTTGTCACAGACAATAGTCTCCAAGGTGTTTTGTGTTCTTACGTGCTAGAGGTAGGAGAATATAGTTTAAATTTGTTCGATGCCCCTGCTGTGCCTAAAGAAGAAGTTCATAGAGCAGTACGTTGGTTATTGCGAGAAAACATTAATTTTCCTATTGAGGATGCCATTATTGATACATTTGAGTTACCTTTTGCTAGAGCCAAAGATAATGGCAAAATGCTATATGCCGTGGCAATACGAAAAGAATTGATCTCAAAAATTGAAAATCTAATTGCCCCTACAGGCTTAGTATTAAGCGTGATAGACATACCGGAGTTGGTCTTAAAAAATGTGGTTAATAGACATCCACAGCAACTAAAAGGGTGTGCTTTTATTCAATTAAGTCCAACGTATGGAAAATTAATTTTATGTCGTGAAGAGCAAATTTGTATTACGCGTTCGTTTGAATTGAAATTAGAAGAGCTGGGACAAGATCAAGAACAAGACAGCAGGATTTTAGAGGCGTTAGCACTGGAAGTTCAAAGATCTTTTGATTATATCAATAGTGTTTTCAGGCAAAACATACCAAACATTATTATATTGGCTCCAACTGGCGTCAACAAAGAGGTTGTGCAGAATTTTTTAAAAAGCAACTTGGGAGCGGAAGTGTATTGCTTAAAAATGGCAGAGCATTTCACTTTTGAAAAACCCCTAAAAGAAGAAGAGGAAGCAGAATATTTACTTGCTGCAGGTGTGGCACTTCGCCAACCGGAGGCAGCCGCATGAATCAACAAATCAATTTATATCAAGTAGAGAAAAAAAAGGTTTCACTTGACTTCACTTTTAGATACGCTTGTTTTATATTTGCAGCGTTTGGAGGGCTACTATTAATATTAACGACGTCGGATGTGATTAAACACTTAATTATTCGAAAAGAATTTAAGGTTTTAGATAAAGAACAACGGGAAAAATCATCCAAGTTGCAAACTATTGCTGGAAAAGTACCTCAGGAACAAGATAGAAATGTCATTATTGAACAGATCAAAGGGTATGAAGCAGAGAAGCAATCAAAGCAAGAAATACTGTCTTTATTGGCGGCAGCGCAGTCGGCAAAAGTAAGTGGGTTTGGAAGTTATTTTGAATCTCTTGCCAGGGGAGCCGTTCCTGGGTTGTGGATAACAACTTTTAGCTTTAAAGAAAACGGGAGTAATTTATCATTTCAGGGCAAAACTTTAAAGCCTGAACTGGTACCCCGATTAATTTCTGCATTGGGGGCCGAACCTGTTTTTAGTGGAAGATCTTTTCAGTCATTCCGAATCAACTTAAATGAAAAAACCAACGAACTTTCTTTTGTTTTGGAAACCAACCCGGCGACACAACCATGAATATTATTATGACCCAAATCGAAAAAAAATTTAATGCTTACAAAACGAGAGAGCGGATCTTAATTGTTGCGGCTTTGATGGTTATAATCTATTGGCTTTGGTCCACATTATTATATGATTACGTTTTAGCAACAGATGAAGAAATTGCTAGAAAAGCAGCAGAAATAAAATCACAAATTGGTCTCCTGGAAGGCCAGATAGATAGCATTTCAGAAGTGGTGGGTAGAAATCCAACCATTGCTTTAGCGCAGCAAGCACAAGGGCTTAAAAAAGAAAATGAGGCGCTTACCCGGAAAATTTATGAAAATACCAAAAAAATGGTTTCTTCTAAGGATATGACTGCCATCTTGAGAAATGTAATTAAAAAATCCCAAGAATTAATATTGGTTGATATGGAGAGCTTGCCGTCAAAGCCGTTATTTCCTGCAAAAACTTTACAACAAGACAATAAAACCGTGAACTTCCAAGCATTTAATCATGGATTAAAAGTGGAAATGCTTGGAACTTATTTTGAAACCATGCAATTTTTAAAAGCTATTGAGCAGGAAAACGCCAATGTAATGTGGGATGAATTAAGTTATGAAGTTGTAAAATACCCACAGGCGAGAATTATTGTTTACCTGCATACGCTTGGATTAGAAGAAGGATGGATTGGTGTGTAAGGTTACTTTAAACAAAAGAGTTTTATGGATCCTGTGGTTTTTTTGCTCCTCAGTATCAGGAGAGCTCATTGATCCGACCGCGCCGACTAATTATACTGCAGAATCGTCGACTACGCAGAAATCAGTAGAAATTATCAATTATACCCTACAAGCGATTTTAATCTCAGAGGATAAGAAGGTTGCTGTGATTAACAATAATGTGGTCAAAATTGGGGATGTGGTTGGAGAAGAAGAAGTTAAGGCAATTGATAGCCACAAGGTGACTCTTGTTGGGGCAAAAGGAGAGCTAGAGTTGAAATTATTTGAAAACTCAGTTAAGGAGCCCGTAAATGAATTATAAAAACGATCGTCTATGGTCCAAGGTTTCGGGCATTATCGCGAGTGTTTTGCTGTTATTAGGGTGCCAGTCACCCAGCGGAATACGTTCTGCGTCTCAAGATATTCACGATGTCTTGCAAGAGGGTTCCAATGAAAATGCCACTATTCGGAATAAATCTGCTACTAAATTACCGGATGATGTCAGAAAAGCGTTTATGCCACGTTTGGATCAAACTCAAGGCAAGAATGTACCGAGTGCCGATAAGCGTTTTGATTTGGTAGCTGATCAAGTTCCAGCTAAAGCCTTTTTCTTAAGTCTGGTAGAAGATACACCCTATAATATAACCGTGCATCCCAATGTGGATGGTAAAATTTCCTTACAATTAAAAAAAGTGACTATTTTTGAAGTATTAGATACAGTGCGCAGTGTTTATGGATTTGATTTTCGGCAAACTGCCCAGGGCGTAGAAATTTTACCTGCCACCTTGCAAACCCGTGCGTTTGCAGTGAATTATTTAGATGTTAATCGTTCAGGCTCATCGCAAACGCAAGTTTCTGGGGGGTCTTTAAGTACTGCAGGTACATCCGGAACATCAGGGGGAAGCACCACAACAGGAAGCGGCAGCACCAGTACGGGTAACTCAACTTCTACAGTGGGAGGAAGTTCATCGGAGTCATCAGGTTTAAATAGTATTGTAAATACCACTACCAAAGCAGATTTTTGGACGGAATTGAAAACCGCCGTACAAACCATGATTGGAACGGGAGAAGGAAGAACTGTAGCGGTTAGCCCTTTATCCAGTCTAATTGTGGTACAGGCGATGCCCGATGAGTTACATCGGGTAGAAGAATTTTTAAAGAGTGCGGAGCTTTCATTAAATCGACAAGTTATTTTAGAAGCCAAAATTATTGAAGTCGAACTGGACGATGGATTTCAAGCGGGCATTAACTGGTCTATGGTTAGTGGGCGTTTGAATATGGCACAAACAGGTGGCAGTGTTGTGGCAGGGGAATTTACCAAGAATGGTAGTTTTCCTATTAAAAATAGTGGATCTGGAGGTCCCTTTAATATTAACCCAGGTCAACCTAAAGCCAATATTGCTAGCGGTGTTGGTGCTTTTGGTGGTGTTTTTGCGTTAGCCACCAATTATAAAAATTTGGGAACCTTTATCGAATTATTGGGCGCACAGGGAAAAATACACGTATTATCTAGTCCGCGAGTGGCTACCATGAATAATCAAAAAGCGTTAATGAAAGTAGGCTCGGATCGATTTTTTATTACCAATGTTTCAACCACTTCAACTGCATCGACAGGCGCTACGTCAACAACTCCAAATGTTACTTTCGATTCATTTTTCTCTGGAATTTCATTAGATGTGACGCCGCACGTGACAGAAAGTGAAGAAATTACTTTACATATTCATCCAACCGTTAGCTCGGTAGAAGATGATAGAAAAGAATTTACCGTTAATGGTGAAAATCAGTCTTTTCCTTTAGCAAAAAGTAGTGTGCGCGAGTCTGATAGCATGGTTAAGGCTAAAAATGGGGAAATGGTGATTTTAGGTGGGCTAATGCAAAATCAGAATTCTCAGTTAAGGCAAGGTATTCCGTTATTAAAAGATTTACCGGTTATTGGCAATCTATTTAGCCATACCGTACAAATATCGAGAAAAAGTGAACTTGTCATTTTGTTACGACCAATTATTGTGAATGATAGCACATCTACTGAGCAAGTTGATAACAGTTTAGATCGCTTCCAAAAGATGAATGAGGAGATCATCAAGGATGAAAATAAATATAATTGTCAAGGCGCTAATTGTTAAAGGGATTTTATGCATTCCTTTTGTCGCTTTTGCTTGGAACGTATCTGAGAAGGCCGATAGTCATCCAAAAATTATCCAACCCATAACCAGCAACTTGGAAAATAGAGACGAAGTTCAAGAACCTGAAAAATATAAAGGGTTTAGACAATCGTCCAAAACGAGCGATACAGAAACAGGTGGCGCTTTATTTGAAAAAAAACTCACCAAGCTCTCTTTAGAAGAACGCATTTCTGGAGATTATCGCAGGGCTTTAGAGTTATTGGCCAATCAAGAGGCTCATCAGGCTGAAACCCTCTTAATTAATAATTTACATCAGTTGCCGAGTCATCACCCTTCCAGAATAGAATTGGCCACACACTATTTGAAAAATCATCAGCATGATGATGCGGAGTTGATATTGCATGAGGGGTTAAGATTTGATGAAAGCCATCCAGAGTATCTAAGGTTAATGGCCGTTATTTGCGATCGTAAAGAGGAGCCCGAAAAAGCCCTGTCCTTGTTGATGAAAGTTAAAGATAGCCAAAGACAGGATGACAATTATATTTCTTTCTTAGGACACATTTATCAAGAGCTGGGGAGTTATTCTCTGGCACGTCAACAATATTTTAAATTGTTACAGCGAGATCCACAAAATTCCTTATGGTTATTGGGGGTATCTATTGCGTTAGATTCTGAAGGCCAACGGGATGCGGCTTTAGAAGGGTATCGGCGGTTAAATCAGGAAGGAAATTTCGAACCCGATGTTCGTCAATACATTAAAGATCGGATCCAAAGTTTGAAAGGGTGAAAGAATGACAAATCAATCCGCTTTGAGAAAGGTAAAAATTGGAGATTATTTAGTTAGTACTGGAGATATCTCAGCGGAACAACTTCAAAAAGCCTTAGCCAATCAAAAAGAAACCGGTGGGAAATTGGGAGATGTCTTAGTGCAACTTGGGTTTATTGATGAACCTCGGTTGATGAAAGCATTATCCACACAGCTTAATATCCCTGTCATGGACTTGAAAAAATATACTATTAAACAGGATATCATTCAAAAATTACCCGAACGAATTGCCAGGCGTTTCCGGGTAATTTTATTAGATGTGGTTGAAGGAGATTATATTGTTGGAATGGCAGATCCAACCGACTTGGTCGCTTTTGATGAGCTCACGCGAATATTAAGTGGCAATATTAAGTTAGGCATTGTTTCCGAGAGTGATCTGTTACGGTTGTTTGATATCGTCTATCGAAGAACAGAAGATATCGCTTCGTTTGCAGCGGCTTTAAAAGAAGAATTGGTTCAGGCCGAAGAATCATTTTCAGATGTGCAAACCATTAGTGCTGAAGCGGCACCGGTAGTAAAACTTTTAGATTCTATTTTTGAAGACGCTGTGCAAATGGGGGCATCCGACGTTCATATAGAGCCTGATGAAAAATCTTTACGGATAAGGCAACGAGTTGACGGCGTATTACAAGAGCATATTATTCAAGGTAAAGAGATCGTATCGGCTTTAGTACTTAGGATCAAGTTAATTGCCAATATGAATATCTCGGAGAAACGCTTGCCTCAGGACGGTCGGTTTGCCTTTCCTGTTAAGGGACATATCATTGACGTTCGTGTTGCTATTATGCCTGTTCATTTTGGAGAGGCGGTGGTGCTTCGTTTGCTCGATCAAGCTAAAGGGATTTTAAGGCTAGAGCAATTGGGCATGGATCCTGACATGATGGAACAAGTCCGAGCTTTAATTCATAAACCTAATGGTATGATTTTAGTAACAGGGCCTACCGGAAGTGGTAAAACCACAACACTATATGCCATTTTAAACGAATTAAATACGCCAGAGCGAAAAATTATCACCATCGAAGATCCGGTTGAATATGTTTTGCCACGAGTGAATCAAGTGCAAATTAACCCTGCTATTAATTTAAATTTTTCCGATGTGTTGCGATCTGCAGTGCGTCACGATCCTGATGTAGTGATGGTGGGTGAAATGCGAGATGAAGAAACAGCTAAAATTGGATTGCGAGCTGCCATGACCGGTCACTTGGTTTTTTCTACTTTACATACGAATGATGCTATTAGTAGTACCGTACGCTTAATAGATATGGGAACAGAAGGGTTTTTGGTGGCTGGGGCTTTAAGAGGGGTATTGGCGCAGCGATTAGTACGAAGAATATGTGATACTTGCGCTGGTGTTTATCATCCGAATGAACATGAAAAAGCTTGGGTTGATGAGTTTTCGAGAGATAAGGAAGCAAAATTGACGTTCAAGAAAGGAGCAGGATGCTCTCGATGTAACCGTACAGGTTATCGAGGCCGAATTGGTATTTATGAGTTTTTAGAAATAAGCTCGGTTTTAGCTGATGCTCTCAGGGTTAACGATACCAGTTTGTTTATTCGTTTAGCAAATGAACAAGAAAATTTTAAATCTCTAACCAGAAGCTCTTTTGAGTTAGCTGTAAAAGGAGTCACGACACTTGCCGAAGTCTTTAAGATTTCAGGAGATTTTTTCTAAAGGAACTTTCGTATGCCGCGTTATGAATTTGAAGGTCGGGATAAGTCTGGAAAGAAAGTGAGCGGCATGATAGATGGCGCCAACGAGACCACGGTCGCTTTAGAAATGATCCGGGTTGGCACCACGCCAACCACCATTGTCTTGCATGTCGAAAAAGAAAAAAAAATGTCGAAATTTATGGCTTGGATCCAGATGGAGAATCCAACCCTACAAGATTTAACATTTTTGTGTAGACAATTAAATTCCATGTTTAAAGCGGGAGTTCCGATCGTAAGGGCTGTCCATGTTGTTATGGATAGCTCTAAAAACTTTAAGCTTAAAAGAGCATTGGCAGATGTCTTAGCCACTTTGGAGGGGGGGCAGTCATTGGCATTTGGGATGAAGCATCATCCTGATATTTTTCCAACGTTAATGATAGCTTTGATTAATGTCGGTGAAAACACTGGAAGTTTGGATGAGGTTTTTCGTCAAGTGGCTGTGCACCTTGAAAGAGAAAGTGCAACTCGAAAGCAGATCACAACTGCTGTTCGGTATCCTATCACGGTGTTAATTGTTATCTCCATTGCAGTGGTGGTGATTAACATGGTAGTTATTCCTGCTTTTTCAAACTTCTTTACGCAGTTCAAGGCAACGCTCCCTTTGCCAACTCGAATGTTAATTGCAAGCTCAAACTTCTTTGTTAACTATTGGTATGTATTGCTGGCAGCTGTGATTGGAGCCTTCACAAGTTTTGGTTTTTATATTAAAACCGTACCAGGGCGGAAAGTTTGGGATAGGGCGAAACTATCAATCCCCTTAATTGGGAGCATTATAATGCGCGCATTATTGGCGCGTTTTGCGCGCAGTTTTGCTTTATGCATACGAACAGGGGTTCCATTGTTGGAGTCTATTAATATGATTGCGCGTGCTACTGATAATGTTTATGTGGGGGAGAAAATTATATCCATGCGAACCTACATTGAACATGGAGAATCTTTAACCATTGCCGCATCTAAAAGTGATATGTTTACTTCTCTTGTGATCCAGATGTTATCCATTGGGGAAGAAACAGGAGAAATAGATAGGTTGTTAGATGAAGTGGCAGATTTTTATGAACAGGAAGTCGATTATGACGTCAAAAAATTGGGAGATGCAATAGAACCGATCTTGATTGTTGGGATTGCTTGCATGGTCCTGATATTGGCTTTAGGTGTATTTTTACCAATGTGGGATATCTGGAAAGTGGCTCTTGGGAAGTCATAGTGGAAAGGGAGAAGTAATATGAAATTAGGATTGGTTGATTTGAAAAAAAAACACCCCGTGACACTCATTGATATCATTATTGGGATAGTATTAATTGGTATTATTGTCTCTGCTTCATTACCTAAATTTTCTAACTTAACCATTCAAGCTCGCGAAGCTTCAAATGACGGGGTGGTTACAGCTTTAACCACTGCCATTAGCGCTGCCCATGCCGTTTGGGTTTCTAGTGGAGCCTCCAATGCAACGAACGGCTCTTTTATTGTTGTGGATGGCCAACAGCTTCATGTTAACAATTTTGGGTGGCCGGATAATAATAAAAATGTCTCTCCTGAAGTTGAGGATTGTGCTGCACTTTGGAGTACTATTTTATCAAACCCTCCTATTGCGGGATGCGATATTTGTGTACAGGAATGTACTCCGTCTTCTAATAATGGGTGTTATATAACAAGCGTTACGGGGGCAATCTGCAAGTTTGCATTGGCCACTAACCCTCGTATTACTATTACTTATAATATGAGTAATGGCTCTATTGGATCTACTTCCGAATGAGAACATCTAAAGGATTTACCTTAGTTGAAATTGTGATGGTCATGGTGATTGTCGGGATTTTATCTGCCATTGCAGCCCCGCGTTTTTTTGCGCTTTCCTCTTATCAAACCATGGTATTTTATGATGAGGTATTAAATACCATACGTTATGCCCGTAAGTTAGCAGTGGCATCAGGGCAGCATTACCAAATATCGTTTACATCTAATACAATTACATTGCAGAAACGAATTGAGGGAAGCACATGTACAACGGGTACAACATTTCAAGGCGTGAATGATCCTGCAAACCGATCAAACACTTATGTTAAAACCGCTCCCGGCTCAGTTACAGTTACCACGTCTGCCAATTGGCCCATTTATTTTGATGGATTAGGCCAGGCATTTCAAGCCAGTAATTGTACGGTAATTACAACGGGCACGGTATCGATTACGGGAGGAAATACGTTAACGTTGGTAGGCCCCACAGGATTTATTAAATGAGCAAAGGCTTTTCTTTAATAGAGTTGGTGTTATCGATGACAATCATATCGATTGCTATTTTAGGAACGCTCCTTGCCATTAATACCGCAGCCATGTATAGCGCAGATCCCATGGCTACGTATCAGGGAATTTCTATTGCAGAAAGTTATTTAGCAGAAATTATGACTAAAGATTTTCCAATAACGCCTTGTCCTGCAGGAACCCGATCCACCTACACCAATGTTTGTAATTATAATGGATTAAACGAACAACCCACCGATCAAACCGGCACAGCTATTCCGGGATTATCGGGCTTTACGGTTCAAGTTAATGTGGATAGTGCAACGGCCAGTTTGGGTTCCCCCTCTTTAACTTCAGGAACTCAGGTAGTGCGTATTAATGTGACGGTATCTCATTTGGCGATGACGCCAATGACATTTACCGCTTATCGAACCAGTTATTAAGGAGAAAAAGTGCATAAAGCCTTGAAGGGATTCTCACTAATAGAGCTTGTGATTACTATGACAATTTCTGCTATTTTGTCAGTCGTGGTGGCTATTTTTATTACGCGTCCCATTTTGGCTTATGGCAGTATGCAACGTCGCGCCGAGTTAGTAGATGCCGCAGACTTAACGTTAAGAAGAATGTCCCGCGATATTCAAAGAGCTGTTCCAAATAGTTTAAGGGTTAAAGTAGATCCTGGAAATAGCAATAGAGTAGCCGTTGAATTTGTAAACATCGTAGAAGGTATGCGATATCGGGGCGCAGGCGCTGGCCCTTACTTAGATTTTACAACCAGCAATTCTCTTTTTAATGTCATTGGACAATTTCAATTTGCATTGGCTAATCCAACGTGTTTGGCCAATGCTTGTCGCTTGGTGATTTATAATACCGGAGCGAATACTGGAGGCGCTATTCCGGCTGATAATCCAGCACCAGGTGCTAATGTGTATAGTACTGTGGCAGCACCTGCTTGTTCAAATTGTTTGCCGCCTCCTGGATCTGTTACCATTACACCGCCGTCAACCATAGTGACTTTGTCAAACCCGTCCAGTGAAGGCCAAGTAAGTTTGAGTTCCAGTGTTCTTTTTGCACTGGCTTCCTATCGACAACGGGTGGATATTGTTGATACTCCCATTACGTATATTTGTGACACTAGCGTGGGTGTTCAAAGGATCACTCGATATTGGAATTATTCCATTACCCCCGTACAACCCACAGATCCCAGCGTAGCCCCTTTAAATGCTGCACAAAATGCGCAGTTAACTCAGGATGTGGGAAGCTGTTCTTTTAATTATTCGCCTGGCACAGAACAGCGCAATGGGATTATCACGATGAATATTGTGTTAACCAAAGGGGGTGAAAATATTACATTGATGCGTCAAATAGGGGTGGATAATTCACCATGAATAGGAACACAGTTCGTAAACAATCTGGTTTTTCAATTATGAGCGCTATTTTTATTGTAGTAGTGTTGTCTTTAATTGGTAGTTATATTGTTAGCTTGGCTGCCTTGACTGCTTCTTCAGGTAGCTTAACGGTGCAGGGAGTAAAGGCCTATTTTGCTGCAAAAAGTGGCTTAGAATGGGGACTATACAAAGTTGCGCCCTCTGCTGTTTCCGGAGGGGCGCCCCCATATAATTGTCCAACCAGCCCAACTACGCTAACCTTTACACAAGGGGGACTTGTTGGTTTTAACGCTGTGGTCACTTGCACGCAAGCGGCATTTACAGAAGGCGCGACAACTTACAATATATTTACTATTAATTCTGTAGGTCAATATGGGTTGGTCAATAGCCCAGAATATGCGAATAGGGAGTTATTTGTCACGGTGATCCAACCGGGTGTGTAATTAAAAGGGCAGAAGGAATGACAATATGAAAGCAATGTTTAAGATTTTAGCAATAAGCCTCAGCTTGTTATGGGTTGGATCGGCTTTTGCCGCGGCACCAAATTGTAACAACACATTTATAGAAGGCATTCAAGGACATCCTAGAGCCGATGTGAATGAGCCGGCGTCAGACGAAATGGTGACTGTGGAATGTGGCTCTAAAATTGTGGGATCTGGTCCTTCATTACGGGTAATTACGGTTAATAATCCTTCAGGGTGTGGTACTCCTACCTGTAATACCGCGAACTGTACCGCAAATTCAAATGTAGTCCCTGAGCTGCTTGCTACTTTCCAAACCTCGAGCAGCAGTACGAATGTCTCTGTGGGTACAAACGCAACAACGACGATTGGTGGTACCAATAATGCAATACAAAGCTATAGAACGGTTACAGTAGGGCAAAATGGTACTCTTAACTTTTCAACAGCTACGAGCGGTACTACCACGTATAAAATTAAAACCTTGTCTATTAGAAATGGCTCTACGGTTAATTTACAACCAGGCGATTATTATATTGAAACCTTAACTCGAACCAATAATTCAGGAACTGCTGCATTCACTGTACAAGGAACCGGTACGGCACGGGTTTATATTAAAAATGATTTTAATAGTGTTCAAATTACTAATTGGAATACTGCAGGCCCTGCCAGTAAATTGTTTATTTACTCCTTTCATGATTTCAAAGTGAGCTCCACTTCAGCCTCACAAATGAAAGCAGTGATGTACGTCAATAATGACTTATCCTTTAATAAAGTCGCTTTTACTGGCGCGATTGTTGAGGAGGATATTTATTTAACCGGTAATTCCATTGTCACATATGACAGCAATGCGATTACGGACATGGACTTTGGAGGATATTGTACTAAAAATGCACCGGCAGTCACCAATTTTAACGTTAGCGCGCCTTCTACGGGTACCAATTGTCAAAACATGACGGTTACAGTTACCGCCCGAAACAGCAGTAATCAAACGGTTACGAATTATGTGGGTGCTATTACCTTGGATACTCAAACGGGGAAAGGAACTTGGGTTTCCACAACAGGTGGCGGTAGTCTAAATTCTGGCAGTAATAATGGACTTGCTACCTATCAATTTGTAACGGGTGATAATGGTGTGGCGAGCTTCCAGTTAAGTTATCCGAGCGATGGAACCTCTCCTGTTGTCGTCAAAGCTTATCAAACCAATAGCTCTGGCGTGAATGGTTTATCAGGGGCTATTAATTTTATTCCCTCTAGTTTGTTGGTAACCGATGTGGCGGTGTCTGCACCTCCTGCTTCGCCTCCGGCTGCTTTTAATACCACACAAACTGCGGGTAATAACTTCACGCTATATTTAACGGCTTATAATGCCAGTAATTGTGGTATTGTTTCGAGCTATACAGGCACTAAAACCATTCGGTTTTATACGACTTATGTAAATCCCACTTCCGGGACCTTAAATATGAAGATCAATGGCACTAATATTGCCAGCAGTTCTGGCGCCACGCAAACCACGCAATCCATAACGTTCACAAATGGGGTTGCAACGGTAACGGGGACTTACCCAGATGCGGGTAAATTATCTTTAACTGTTCAGGATACTGCGAGCGGGGGTCCTTCAGGCGCGAGTGGAAATTTTGTAGTGGTTCCTGCGCAGTTTGCCATCAGTATTCCTGGCAATACAGCAACGCAAACATCTTCACCTGTGAATGCGGCCGTATCGGCATGCTTGGCAGATACAGTGTTTAAAAAGGCGGGCGCGGGCTTTACCGTAAACGTGCAACCGCAAAATTCACAAGGAAATGTCACACCTAATTATGGAAATGAAACCACTGCAGAAGGTATTATTTTAAAATCAGCTGCTTTAGTGGCACCAAATGGTGGCCGAAATGGTAGTGCCAATAATGGCGCCATTGGGAATGGAACAGCTTTTGCAAAAGTCACTAATAGTGCTGGACCTTTTGCGGCCGCCCCTTATTTTACGGGAACGACTTTTACATTTGACGAGGTCGGATGTATTAATTTAACAGCCAGTGTTGCAAGTGGTAATTATTTAAGTTCTAGTAGTAATGTGGTGAGTGCTTCGGTGGTCGGGAGATTTACTCCGGATCACTTTGATGTTTCGGGAAATGCGCCGCAATTTGGAACGGTAAATATCAGTGGTGCTGGTAGTTTCACGTATTTGGATCAGTTGTTTTATTATGTCACGCAACCGGTGATGACAGTCACAGCGCGTGCATTAGCGGGAACCACTACTCAAAATTATACCGGTAGTTTTTGGAAATTAACGAGTGGTGGATTTGGTACAGTTTACAATAAAGCCTATTATCCTGTAACGGCGGGGGATACGATCCCAAGCTTGGTACTCTCTGCCACTGTACCTACGCCGACTTTTGCCGATTCTGGCAATGGTAATGGAACCTTTACGTATACGGATGGTGGTGGACTTAAGATCCAGAAAAGTGCAACTTTGTCACCACCCTTGACGGCTGAAATTCAGTTAAAAGTTACGACCATTAGCGACTCAGACTCCATTGCATGTACAGGAACGGGTTGTATCACAGGAGGCTATGCTTTTGGTAATACGACGAGTGGTAATGGCATGAGCTTCTCAGGCACAGACTCCTTGCAAGGGAAGCGATTTTTACATGGTCGCTTAGAGGTAGTGGAATCTCTCGGTACTCAAAACTTGCCGCTCACGGTTCCCATGCAAACTCAGTATTATACGAGTAATGGGTTTGTGTTAAATACCTTGGATTCTTCCACGGTATTTAATGGTGGAGTCACAAATTTAACCTTAACACCTTCTGCAGGGTTAACCACGACGCCGACAATGCCTTCTCCAGCGATCTTTCAAAGTGGGATCTTGAATATTACTTTAAGTGCACCAAGTTCCGGAGGATATGTGGATATTCAGGCGAAATTATCCTCTGTTGGTGCTAATTTACCCTGGTTACAATTTTCATGGCCAAGCTCTACCAGTGATCCCTTGGGTCGTGCAACATTTGGTGTTTTTAAGGGAAGTGATAGGATCATTTACCAAAAAGAAACGGTGAAATAAAGCATTAGCGAGTAAGGCATGGATCAAAAGTGGAAATGTATGGGGCTTCTGGCACTTTTTTGGAGTGCCAGTATAGCAGCAGATCAATGTACCACTTTGTTTCCAGGGGGCGCACAAAGCCATACGGCGGGATCCCAACTTAGCTTTAGTTGTGGTACGCGAGTTTTAAATAACCCGACTAATTCTCTTATTGCATCAACCGTTAATAATCCCAATAGCTGTGGTACTCCAACTTGTGGCACAGCAAACTGCTCTGCCTCTGGAGCTGTTGTGAATACTCTTAATGTGGGGAATTTTCAAACATCGAATGGTGCAGGTGGTAATGTTACTGTTAATGGATCTGGAACAATCGGGGGTGTTAATAATGCCACTACAGATTACGATAATGTGACGGTACAACCCAACGGAACGCTGAACTTTTCCTCAGGGACATCCAATACCACGTATAGAATTCAAAATCTAACTTTAAGAAATCATGCTACGGTGAATTTGCAACCGGGGGACTACTGGATCGAACATGCCAATTTTCAAGGGGGTCAAGTCATAACGTTTATGGTGCAAGGTACAGGGACGGCGCGGATCTATTTTGCAAATGATATTAATGTGGGGCAAACCGTTGCTTGGAATACAGGGGGCACAGCCAATCAATTATTTTTGTATTCTTATGCAAGATTTACATTAAATGGCGCTGGATCAGCCGTTAAAGCATTATTATATGCACAAGATAACATTACGTTGTCTAGAACTACGGTGACTGGAGCCGTCACCGGAAGAGAAGTTAGGCTAAATAATAACTCTACTATTCAATTTGATGGTTCTGCTGTTAATAATACAGATTTTGGTGCACCTTGCCCTAAATCAAATACACTGTTTAGCGTGAGTGCAGTGCCTATTACGCCGAATTGCCAAACGCCTCCTTTCGGTGTAACCCAAACTGCAGGCAATAATTTTACGTTTTATCTTACAGCGTATAATGCCAATTCTTGTGCGATAGATACAAGTTATAATGGGTCTAAAACTATAAGGTTTTATACTACTTATGTAAACCCTAGCTCTGGTACTTTAAATGCAAAAATAAATGAAACAAACATAGCGAATAGCCAAGCGGCTACCCCCACCATGCAATCCATAACGTTTACCAATGGGGTTGCAATGCTTACCGGAAATTATCCAGATGTGGGTCAATTAAAATTATTTGCAGCTGATAATAATATTCCAGGAATAGCAGGCGCGAGTGCCAACTTCGTTGTTATTCCAGCTAAATTTGCCATTCAAATTCCAGGCAATACCGCTACCCAAACCTTAACACCGGTGAATGCGGCAGTGGCCGCGTGTGTAGCAGACGCGGTATTTAAAAAAGCGGGTGTTGGGTTTACCGTGAATGTACAGCCCCAGAATGCGCAAGGGAATGTCACGCCCAATTTTGGAAATGAAAGCACTCCCGAAGGGATTGTCTTAAAATCATCGGCTTTGTTGGCGCCAATTGGTGGTCGAAATGGCAGCGCTAATAATGGTGTCATTGCGAATGCGAGTTCTTTTACAAAAGTCACAGGCAGTGCGGGCCCTTTTGCTGTGGCACCTTATTTTACCGGGACGAATTTTTCTTTTGATGAAGTGGGATGTATCAATTTAACCGCAAGCATAACAAGTGGCAATTATCTCGGTGTAGCCGGAAATGTCACTAGCGCAAATGTGGTAGGGCGATTTATCCCGGATTATTTTGATGTAACTGGAAATACCCCAAAATTGACGACTGCTTGTAATACCACGGCGGGTAGTTTTACTTATTTAGATCAACCTTTTATGTTTAGCGTTATGCCCTTATTAACAGTAACAGCAAAATCTTTCTCAGGGTCCATAACTCAAAATTATACCGGAAGTTTTTGGAAATTAACCAACAGTGGGTTTGGTGAGAGCTATCAAAAAGCTTATTATCCAGTTACGGTGGGCGATATTATTCCCAACTTAGCATTGTCTGCAACGCTATCCCCTGCCATTTTTGTTGATGGTGGTAATGGTACAGGATCTTTTACATTTTCATCTGGTGCGGGATTAAAAATTGAAAGACAAGCCAATGTTTTAGTTGCGCCTTTTATAGCAGAAATACAGCTTTTAGTAACTACTATAAGCGATCCGGATGGTGTTTCCTGCACAGGAACTGGGTGTGTTGCCGGGGGCTTCGCCTTTGGGGGCACTACGTTGGGAAATGGTATTCCATTTTCGGGGACTGGGGTTGGTGGGGGCAAACAGTTTTATCACGGTAGGTTGGTGGTGACTAATGCCATCGGATCTGAGTGGTTACCCTTAGATATGCCCATGCAAACCCAATTTTATACCACTAATAATGGATATCTACTAAACACTTTGGATTCCTGTACGGTTATAAATGGTGGCACGTCTAGTTTAGTGTTGTCTTTTTCTAGTGGGCTATCCAGCGCTGCTTCATTACCGAGTACGCCTGTTTTTCAAAATGGAATTCTAAATATTAAATTTAGCGGATCGGGCACTCCTGGGTACGTGGATGTAGAGCCTTATTTAGCACCTTCAGGCGCTAATTTACCGTGGCTGCAATCTATTTGGCCTGGGATCACAGGGGGTGCTTTTACGGGCGATCCTTTCGGTAGAGCTACCTTTGGGATTTATAATGGCGACGATCCTGTCATTTATCGCGAAGAAATTGTTCATTAGTCTTAGGACTCGACCCCTAAGATCATTTGACTAAAATCCAATGAAATAGATAAAAGTCTTGACTTTTGTCCAATACAACTCATAATAGTCAGATGCAGCGAGTTCAAAAACCTTATATTTTAAAAGATCTAGATAAAAAACTAGTATTTCTGGTAGGTCCACGGCAAGTTGGAAAAACATGGCTTGCTAAAGATATTGCTCGTGAATTTACCCACAGTGTTTATTTAAACTACGATAAGGAGTCGGATCGAAAAATTATCCATGCTGAAAGTTGGTTGGGATCTACAGAATTTTTGATCCTTGATGAACTTCATAAAATGGATAATTGGAAAAATTATATCAAAGGTGTTTATGACACTAAATCTGATAAGCTTCGTATTTTAGTCACGGGAAGCTCTCGATTAGATATTTTTTCAAAATTGGGTGACTCCCTAGCAGGAAGATATTATAAGCATCGGTTACTTCCTTTTTCATTAGCGGAAATGACACAAAGTGGATCACCGGTTGATATTCATAAGCTATTGTTGTTTGGTGGTTTTCCGGAGCCTTACTTATCCAATGAAAAAATAGAAGCGGATCGATGGCGCTTGCAATATATTAATAGCCTAATCAGTACAGATGTTTTTGAGTTTGATAAAATTTACAATTTAAAGGCTATGAGGTTAATTTTTGATTTGCTTCGTTCCAGGGTGGGCTCACCTGTCTCGTACCGATCATTGTCGGAAGATGTGGCGGTATCTCCATCAACTGTCAAAAAATATATTCAAATTCTGGAAGCTTTATATATTATTTTTAGAGTAACGCCTTACTCAAAAAATATTGCAAGAAGTTTAGTTAAGGAGCCGAAAATATATTTTTTTGATACAGGTCTTGTAGATGGCGATGAAGGTGCTCGCTTAGAAAATTTAGTGGCCGTAAGTCTTTTAAAGCATGTTTGTGGAAGAGAAGATATTTTAGCTGAAGAATATTTTTTACATTATTTGCGCACAAAAGATGGACAAGAAGTGGACTTTGCTTTAGTTAAGGAAGGTAAGGTCACTCAGATGATCGAGGTAAAATTATCCGATGAGGTTCCAACTCGATCCTTAAGAGCATTCCATGAGAAATATCAATACCCTGCGATTCAGTTGGTGCAGTCATTAAGGAATGATCATCAGCAGGGAAATATTCAAATCTTAAATGCTCAAAAATTCTTATCGCAATTAACAATATAACCTAAAACGAATTCTCTACTTGCATGCTCAAAATCGACAAATGCAAATTTGAGCGTAATTTTACATTAAATATGGATCTTTTAATTAGTTTGTTAACCCTCACCCGGCGCTTCGCGCCACTCTCTCCCGGATCGGGAGAGGGGAATGAGAGTCACGGTGTCAGACTACAACAAACAACAAAGGAACACACTCTAGCATCATGATGTAGCTTTATTTTATCGTAATTCTTGCATCATGCCTCATCTCTATCTTGTCGTCTCGAGCATCTTCGTATGACGGCCACACAATGACATAGCCAGATATTAACGTATGGCAATAGCACTTTTAAGTGGCAGGCGAGAGATCTCTAGTTCAAAACAACAACTTAGAAGTGAAGCTTCTATCTTTTATACCGTACAGTCTTTGGTTCCTGTTCCTCTTTAAGTTTGATCTCATTGTCTTTAATGTTTTTGTAAATACCCTTTAAGAATTCTGGGGTAAAATTTTTCCCATCGTTTATTCCTCTATTATTATTTATAAATTGTTCCTCGGTCATTTTCTTTTCTTTGGGTATACTTGGATTGTGCGCATCGGTATTTAACATGATAACAGAGTATGCTAGAACATAGGCAGCGTCACTGTTATTAAATAGGAAACTTTTACTACCTTCATTTTTCTGATAAAATTCTTCTGCAAAACATTTTACGAGTCTCTCAATCTTCTGCGCCTCCCCTGGTAATCTAAACTTATCTAAATATTCCCTCATGGCAGGAAGTAATTCTTTCTTGTCAAAATTAAACTGTTTAACAAATTCACTTAAAATCCTCAGGTCGGCTTCATTTTTACCTTTGTCCTTAGATGCCCCCAGCTCTCCCAGATATTCTCCAAGTTTTATTTTATCAAGACCTGGGGTATGCAGGAAGTGTGCAATTTGTTCTGGCTTTGTAACCCCCAACTTTTGTAACTCCAGCATTGCTGTTTGGGCTTTAAATTAAAAAGCTCGGCAAATTTGGCCTGCATTTTTTCCGGAATATTTTTGGGAAAATTAACCAGGAGGTTTTTTTGGATACTAAGCGCCAAGATACCAATTTGCAACTCTCGGATTTTTGCTAGTTCCTTTATGTCTGAAACGTTACGAAAAACCAGACTTTTTTCTTCTGCTTTAGCCTTTTGTTTTTGGGTTGAAAATGGCTTGGAAATTTGTTGAATTATTTTTTTGAAAAACTCGACAAATTTATTTTCTGAAGGCGCGCTCGTTTTTGTTTGGAGCTTGTCTAACTTTAGCAATCCCGCCCCCAGTCTTTGTTGAATAAATTTTAAATCCCCTGGCTTATGTGCATTGCTACTTTTCAGTTCCTTTTCGAATGCACTGTTAAAATGATAAATTGCTTCTTCTATTCTTTCTTGTAATTCTCGAACGTCTTTATTAAACTCCATAATTTCTTTTTTGGTAGAGTTTTCATTCGGTTGGATTTTGGAGAGCAAAAGTGCCGTTCGGTTGATTCCATTTAGTTTTTCCATATAGTGATTCCAGGCAACAGAGCCTTGTACAGCTCCAGACTTATCAATGCTTTTCATAGTTTCGAAAAATTCGGCAAAAGAATTAACAAAGTTATAGTTCTCGCGCGCGACTTTATCCCTTTTGTGTTGTAAAATAATAGGGCTTTGCTGTTTTAAATTAGTTTTTGTTTTAAACCTTTCACTAATAAATTGTATTAAATCATCCAATTTGTTTCGCATCCTTCCAATCGGCGAGGCAGCTCTTTCAGCTTTTTTGAGGATTGCTTCATGATTCTTTAATGCCTTGCTGAGTTCTTCACAGTACCCACCGAATGTCAACATTACTTGTTGAATGGCATCTTCTTGTTCTTTACCTGTAAGATTATCTTTTATTACTGCAATTTTTTCCTTAATACGTCCTTTTGCAGTTTCTATGCTACTTAAAGCGGCAAACACTTTAGTCGCTGCCAATGCTTCACGTTCCTCTTCTGTTAAAGGCTCCTTTTTTTCTTTTGATTCAGCTTCTTTTTCGAAAGCACTCACGGGATCTATCATGGCTTGGTTTCTATTGTCGATAGGCTTTCCTGTTTTGTCTTTTTTAAGAGCAGGATATGCAGCTTGTATTACGGTTGATAATGATATCTTTTCAGGATCAAAGTTTTTTGTGTTATATTGATTATAGTCTTTATCGAGTTTCCGAAATAATCTTAGAGCTTCAGCAGTGGGGTATTTTTTGTCTAAGTATTTAGCATACTCCTTTCTGATCTC